>NZ_JBALPC010000267.1:2079-4311 GCF_036965225.1 Bacillus sp. JJ1474
GAATTGAAATTCCTAGGATCGGCCCTAAACCAAAAGCAATAAACAACGTCCCTATTCCGACAGGGCCCCCTAACAACCAGCCTAAAAGAAATATGATTATTTCAATCCCATTTCGTACCCAGGGGATGCGCCAGCCCGTTTTTTCAACAATCAAAAGCATAAAATTATCTCTTGGTCCTGCTCCAAGGTCAGCAGAAACATATAAACCAATTCCATAACCTAAAAAAATTACACCGAATAAATACACTATTGATTGACCTATTAAACTATCAACTGTTGGAAGCAGCCAATTAAAAAAATCAATAAACAATCCAAGAAACACCATATTAAGAAGTGCTCCTATTTTTGGCCATTCCTTTTTAATTATGGAACTAATCAACAACAGTAAACATCCACTTATAATTGACCAAGATCCAATGGAGAGCCCCAATTTGAGAAATAACCCGTAATGAAAAACATCCCACGGTCCTATCCCTAATTGTTTCCCTTTAATAGTTAAAGAAATCCCAAAAGCCAAAATCATTAATCCAAAAACAAAAAAAGACCAGCGCAGAAACCATTCTCTTCTCATCATGACTGCTCCTTCATCTTATATAATGCTATATTAATATACCATAAGAATGTAGGAATAGGCACATTGGGTTGGATAAATGTCTCAGGATGGCTAGCAGCTAAAATTGGGAAAACCGCATTCACAGATTAGTTAGAAGCATGGATGAATTACTTAGTATACTTATCTGTTCTATTAACAATTGTATACGTAGAATAATCTCTTTTATGTAATTCAAAAGCCTCCTCAGTTGAAGTAACCTCAACCCATCCACCATCTCTTAACATTTCAAAAACGAAGAGACGATCTTAACTTGCTAGATCGCTCTTCGCTTAAACATTTCTAGTGATATATTAATCTACAATAAATCCGTGTTTAAATGGATCGTTTGGATCAATTAATATATTTTGGAATCCTGTAATAAAGGCTGATCCAGTTATTTCTGTAATAACTGCATCTTTATCGCCAAGCATTGTGCGTTCAGTAGCTTTTCCAATAAATTTACCACCAACAAATCCCTCACAAATTACTTCTTCATTTAAGTCTAGTTCATTTCTTCCAACCATTCTTGCGACCATAGCTGTTGTCCCAGTACCACCAGGTGATCTGTCAGCTTGCTGTTCACTAAACATATGAACATTCTTATAAGTAGCTTCCGGATAGAGCTGAGGCTTTCCGTAAAAAGTGACGATATCAATATAGTTAATATAAGGTTTAGTTGGATGTTGTACTTTTACCTGTTCATTTACATGCTGTTTAATAATTTTCGCCAGTGCTTTAAGTTTTGTTCCATTTGAAACATGGATTTCTTCATTTAACTGTTCAATATTAACCCATGCAAAATAGTTACCACCGAAACTAATATCAACTGTAATTTCACCAAGCTCTCCTGCATCTATTACAACGTCCCTTTGTTCAAGGAATCCTGGAACATTTGTAAAAGTCACTGACTCAACACGGCCATTTTCCACTTTTACTCGGGGGTAAACGAGGCCGGCAGGTGTTTCTAAAACAAGTTCAGTTACTGGACCTTTCACTTCAACTAATCCAGTTTCAACTATTGCAGTTGCTACCCCTATAGTTGCATGCCCACACATATTTAAAAAGTTTGTATTATCCATATAAATGACTCCAAAATCAACATCATCTCGAAGAGGAGGTAACAAAACTGCTCCAAACATATCACGATGGCCACGAGGCTCTTGAATGAGAGCGTTACGGAACCATTCATAATGTTCAGCCATATAGTCTCTTTGCTCTGCTACAGTATTTCCTTTAAGTTTTAATAATCCACCATTAATAATTCTTGTAGGCTCTCCAAAAGTATGAGTTTCAATAGTTTGTACAACATTTGTAAAATTCATTTTTTATATCTCCCTTATATTTAAATTTACTAGATTATTAATCTAGGAATATATAGCATTACATCAGGAATGAATATTATTCCTAATAAAGAAATAAATAAGACTAGGATAAATATTGTATTTACTTACCTTAAGCATACTTACCTTTGCTATAGCCGTTGTTATATTAACCTCACTTGCAATCGGCGGTTGTTGTTGGCCAATTGCCCAGACGATGATAACAACCATGGAAAATTGGAGAGGATCAATAGCTGTTGCTTTAGAGTACTCTAACCAAGTCCTTCCTAACACTCAAGGAAATACTACTTTCAGTTAAAT
>NZ_JBALPC010000268.1:0-6973 GCF_036965225.1 Bacillus sp. JJ1474
GAAATAAGGAAAGCGTCTTCTTCATGATAAGTGCCATTTAATAAAGGAAAAATATCAAGAAGAATTGATTACTAATGGGGTAATGATAATATGGTGTTGTAAAATTTGCACTTAAACTGGAAAATAGTTGAATAAGGATTTTGATTATTATGGTATTCTTCATATAAGTATGTGGTTTGAACAAGATAGAATGGGAGGAAGCACGCTTTTTATGATTAAAATTGAAGGACGAAAAGTTGAGTTGAAAGAAGCTACTCAACAGGATATTGATGAATTATATTTTTGGAAATATGAAGAAAAGGAACAAGAAGCCAAGAAATGGAATGGTCCCTACATTCCTGAACCTTACATTACAAAAGAACAATTTCAAATAGATTGGGAGAAAAACTATGAAATTTTCCCCAACATTCCCAATACACTAATCATTTTTGTAGGAGATAAGTTGATTGGAACAGTTGGCTCTTATTGGGTGGATAAAAACACTAATTGGTTAGAAACTGGTATCGTGATTTATGATAAAAATTTTTGGAATGGTGGTTACGGAACTGAGGCTTATAAACTTTGGATTGATTTCCTATTCAGTTCTACTGAATTGCATCGGTTAGGGATGTCAACTTGGTCAGGAAATATAAGAATGATGAAGGTTGCAGAAAAATTGGGAATGAAAGAAGAAGCAAGAATAAGGCAGGCAAGAATGGTGAATGGTGAATATTTTGATGCTATTAAAATGGGGATTTTACGAAAAGAATGGGAACGGTCTTCTTGAAGTAGTAGCTTTAGTAAAATAACAGAAGAGCTTTTATTGCAGTTTCACATATTTTTCAATATTCATTAATCCGGCGCTTTTCTGTAACAAGGAACAGCACTTATTTTCATTATAGGGCCATTTAGCGGAAGAAGGAGTTCGGCTGATTGATATAAAAAGATATCACAAAATGGGTATTTGATATGGCAGAAAGAAGGAAAGCAGGTACATTTAATGTAACAGGTCCGAATGATAAATTAACAATGGAAAAGCTATTATATATCTATGTGAAGCCGTTACCAATAGCTACAGCGAATGAGTATGGGCAAATGAAATTTTTTTTATAGAGCACAATGCTTAGCCATGGACAGAAATGCCCTTATGGATTCCTGAGGACTTCTCCTTAGAGGGTGAAACCAAACCTTGGAAAGGTTCTTTTTCCATCTATATCGAAAATGCAGTTCATGAGGGGCTTACCTCCCTGACATTGGAAGAGACGATTGTTGAAGTTTATGAATGGCTGTAAGCAAGAGCGCAAACGAGCCTTAAAGCAGCGATTCACGTGAAAGAGAACGGAATATGTTAGATGCTGGATTCAAAACGATTTTATTGGATTACGGAGAATGACATCTGGAGTCCATGTGGACGGTTCTTGTGGCCAGGATCTTTTTACTAAAAAACCGGGAGAACCGTCCCATTGGCATTTCTCATAGTTTCTTTAAATCATCATTTAATCTCCGGGCTTGATTTTTGAAGTAAAGGTAAAATGTGATCCAACAGATTGTAAAAGTGACGATGGAGATGAAGAGTGTTAATAAAATACTTTGTATCGTAAATGGAATCCATCCGATCGTAAGGGCCAAGATGAAGTAGAGGATCTTGACGGTTAAGAAATGGAAAATAGTCTGTTGAGAAAGCTTTAAAGTTCTGTTTTCATAGTACATAGAACTCACTGTAAAAAACCATCCGCAGAGAATAGAACCTATCGAGTTCTTCAAAAATAAGCTTCCATCTATCATTTCGAGACCGCCGAAAAGGATTGTTAAATTCGTGTAAAGCACCGTAATGAAGCCTCCAAAGAAAATACCGATGAAACTGCGAAGTATAAATGTCTTCATTCTGTTTTCCTCCTATTAAATTTTAAAGCATCTTTTATCACAGGGACATAGGTACGAGACACGTACTCTTTCTTACCAGATTTGAAATAAACGCAGAGTGTACCATTGAATGAGGCTTCAAAATGGCTCAATTCATGTAAATTGGCAATAACCGATTTAGATAGGCGGATAAATTTATTAGAAGGAAGCAGGGCCTCAAGCTCATATAACTTCTCTTTTAAAATAAATGAATCCGTCCCTGTTACGGCAACTACATGTTCTTTTTCTGTATGAAAATAGTGAATATCCACTGGTTTAAGAATATGCTGCATTTCACCTTTTTTGGCAATCAGGAATGGCTGTTCCCTTCCGTGAATGAAGTCAATTAGTTCCTTAATATTGTCATCTAATTCAGGGCTTTCAATAGTAATCTTCGTTTCTTTAAATGCTTTATCGATGTTTAAAAAAAGTTTCAAATTTCAGACACCTCTTTTCACCAAAAATTATAATTGCTCCAGCACGCGATGTCTGTCAATACTTGTTCTTTTCATTCACTCCTCTCATCATCGCTCTAATCAAATTGTATGTGGATATTCCAAGCAAGTCTGCACTATTCATGTATGTGGCAGAAAAATGAAGGGTAACTTGAAGAAAATTGTTAGTAACTTACATGAAAGGAGGCATGCACTGATTAGCGAAAAACATAAATTGGGCGCTATCTTTAAAGAAGCGCTCATTTTTAATTTTAAGGCCATATTCTGGAATAACACTTTATAAGGAAATGGGAAATTTATGTTATATATACTGTTTTGTTAATATAGGGTTTAGGTTGAGCTTATTGGTGTTGTTCTATTGTTCAACACTTAAGGTTTAAATTTCTAAGCTGCTGACTAATGAATTCAAACAACTTATTTTTAGCCAAAATAAATGTTCCTATATTTCTATAATTAGTTTTAGCTATATGCTCATCTACCTCATATCCGTAGTGGCGAATTACATCTGACAGAAATTTCGTAGAGCTAATGAATAAGCTTAGCAAGGGCTGCGTCGAAATGATTCCATCTTTTTGACGCAGCCCTTAACTGTTGTTGTCCAGAAAAAAACTCAACTCAAAAAACAATTCACAAGAAACAAGTAGTCAACACGAAGAAAGCCTGCTATAATTGACACTTGCTCAAAAACGAAATCTGTGTCTAGTGAGAATTGTTTTTTCAACTTCGTGAAGAACGCCATCGGTTGAGCCAAAGCAGTCTTCAAATCCATATCACTGACTTCCGTTTTTCGTCTATGCAATCACGGAACCATGGTTTAAAGCGGTTTTATTGGTGCATACTTGAGTTAATAAATATTTATCTAAAAGGAGAATACTATCATGAGCGGTTATAACGCAGTAACAGCAAGAAATACGGAAAATGCTCCAAACGGTAACGGTCTATATTCACAAACTGTTGCTTTCTCTCATTACAATAATCTTTCAGCTCAATTACCTATCGAACCTAAAACTGGTAAATTGGTAGCAGGTGGCATTAAAGAGCAGGCTGAACAATGCTTTAAAAACATCAAGGCAATTGTAGAAAGCATTGATCATGTTATGAGCGATGTCGTTAGAATCACTGTATTCGTTAAGAATATCAAAGATGTTGACGCTGTAGACGAAGTTTACAAAACGTTCTTCCCAACCTATGTTCCTTCACGGACAACAGTTGCAGTTGCAGCTTTGCCTATGGATGCTTTGGTGCAAGTTGAAGCACTTGTTTCACACGGTGAAGGTACAATTCCAAACGCGCCACAAGCAGGCGACCTCATTAAGCTTACAAATAACACGGCAAATGCACCAACAAGTCCGCTATCTACACAAACTGTGTCTTTCTCTCATTACAATAATCTTTCAGCTCAATTGCCGATCGATCCGAAAACTGGCCGATTAGTAGTTGGCGGTGTAAAAGAGCAGGCTGGACAGTGCTTAAAAAATATTAAGGCAATTTTAGAAAGTATCGACGTTCCTTTTGATGATATTGTTAAAATTAATATCTTCCTTAAAAACCTATCTGATACTGAAGCCGTAAATGAAGTTTATAAAACATTCTTCCCAGACTCGGCTATCGCCAGAGCCGTAGCTTATGTCCCTGCACGGACAACAGTTGAAGTTGCAGCTCTACCTATGGATGCTTTGGTACAAATTGAAGCAGTGGTGTCACACGGAGATGGTACACCTCCACAAGCTATTGAAGACAGACATGGAATCGTTATATGGGCGAACAATACTGACAATGCACCAAAGTGTTCCCTATCTACACAAACTGTAGCGTTCTCTCATTACAATCACCTTTCAGCTCAATTGCCTTTGGATCCAAAAACTGGTGAGATGGTAGCTGGCGGTGTAAAAGAGCAAGCTGAACAGTGCTTGACAAATATCAAGGCAATTGTAGAAAGTATCAACCACGTTATGGACGATGTAGTTAAAGTAAATATCTTCCTTAAGAATATTGAAGATATGGATGCTGTAGACGAAGCTTACAAAACATTCTTCCCAGGCGGTGTTCCTGCACGAAGAACAGTTGGCGTATCAGCTTTACCTACAGATGCTTTAATCCAAATCGATGCAGTTGTATCAAACGCAGAAGGAACGGCTCCAAAAGCATAACAGGCAGTTGTTTGTAAATAAATACAGGAACTATCAAAGTTACTTGTTATGCCGATGGTGAATGCGAAATCGCATATCCTATTCATAAAAAGGGGCTGTCTCAAATGAAAATTGAGACAGCTTCCTTCTTTTAACATCCCAGATGAAAAGCATCGAGATTTTAGCCGATTATGGCAGAAATCTTAGATGCTTTTTTAGTTTTCGGGCATAACAAAAATACTGGGTTAGCTTGCGAATCTATGCAATTGAATTTTTATAGAGGGTGACACCTAAACTTTGAGGTTGGATACTTTTGTGAAGTTTGTTCAGTTTAGAGACAAAACACAGAAGCATAAACTCAACCTTCACGCTTTGTTTCTCTCTTGTTAAAAATCTTCGAAATCCGTAATCTTCCTTCAAAACTCCGAATACACCTTCCACTTGGATTGATTGATTCTCCCGAGTAAGTCAGGATACGACTTTAAGTAAGGAAATACGCTCTAAGTTAGAGCAAGGGGTAAAGCAACTCGATTTAACAACGATGGCAGATTTGAACAACTCTATATAAAAATCCTTGTGAATTACCGGTGGAAAAAATGTGGCTTACTTCAGGGGACATAAAATCTTCGTTACTGCTGCATACTATTTTTATCAAAATATTTTAATGAATTGAGGTTTTTGAAAATGGATGAAATAAGAACTACAAATCAAGTAGAAGAAGTAAATAAACGCCTTAAAGAAATTCCTAAGGAAGCCGAAGAAAGAAGAATTGAAAATCAGCCTCAAACTGGTAAGAACGAGAAAGCCATTGAGCCGTTTTAAGTCCATCAGACCTGTAGGAAAGCCTCCAGATCTGATTTGGGATACAAACGGTAAACCGAAGAATCTTACTGACCATAAATATCATAAGCAAAAAATAGTGTAGGAGAAATTTTTAATCTTACGCTGTTTTATTCATCGTTATGTCAGCAAATGTTTTAGCTGCAATATGGTTTTTGTTTCGGATGATATCGGCGGGCGTTAACGCTCGCCTTTTTATATGGTACGGAGATTGTGAAAATTGTTTTTTAATTAACTGGAAGGCATACCCGATTAAAAAAACTATGACTATTATTCCAACATCTATCCTTCTTCATGAAAAGACAGATTGTAGAGGATCATTTAATGAAAAATTGGTATTTATCGATAAGATTGTGAAAGATTGTACTTAAGCTAACGGTGTAGAATAGTTCAAGAAAGATAACAAAAAATATTAGTGAATATGATTGGCGTGAAAGGAAAAGTAATGGATAAGGTAAAACTTTATTTAAAATATCGAAAGAAATCATATCTTTTAAATACTGCACTTTTTATTGCAGGTTTCATTGTTGTTATCTTTATATTTGGACCTCCGAAGTATTATGTCATCCCTATTTTATCAATCATATCGGCTTATGGTTTTTTAGAGTTTGTAGAATATAAACGTTGGAAAAAAGAAAATTATTGAGTTTAGCAATCTCAACTAACGGGGCTATTCTTCAAGAAGGAGAATGGCTCTTTCTTATTAATGTAAATGGCAGGATAGTTGAAGAAAAAAAGGATAAAATGAAAATTTTTTTTAAAAAACCATCAAAATGGAGGATGTTGAAGAAGTGGCTGATTATTACTATATGTTATTATTGTCACTTGTAATGGTAATTGGTTCCATCGCTATCATTATGTATTATTATAAAAAGCAAAAGAAACAAGGTAGTTCTTATAAAATGCCAATGAAAGAAGGATTTATTATCATTACTTTTACGCTGTTTTCAGTCATTTGTTTTATATACTCCATACGATTTTTATCAACTGTAATACTTAATCAAACTGAGGAATTTAAAGGAACATGTGATGTGTTTATTTTCGAAGGGGTAAAAAGTGGAGGTGGTTTACAGGTTGAGTTTAAGAAAAAGATTATTGGTTTTTCTCGTCAAGGATATAGTGAAGACCAGGATGGAACATATTACTGTGAAGTAGAATATTATCGTAATTCAGATATAGGAAAATCATTAAAAATCTATGATTTAAATAACCATACATTAATGAAGCCTAAATAATCTATTTATAACTTTTTATTCAACTAAAGGGTGCAATCCCTGAATAAAAAGGGATTGCTCTTTTGCTTATTGAAGTAGGGTAGAAAACTTTATTGATTAAGATTGTAACTTTTTGTAATTTTATCCGTATAACTGATACCGAACAGAATGCAGTAAAACTTACAATAGAGGAACTAGCCTTATTGAAGTATCGGGGGCGTTACTTTAAGATCCAGCTGCCAATTCAGGTGGCTTTTTTATTCAACTAAAGGAGCAGGATAGTTGATGAGAAAATGGTAATATGAAGATATAAGGAGGTTATTTTATGGTAATTCAATCAAATATGACTTCAAAAGCTATAACTGAAGTATGGGTAGATACAGTACAGGTTTTTCAAAAATACAATGTTCTAATTACAAATAAAGCAATAAAAGAATTAGTAACAGAAAACTCT
>NZ_JBALPC010000269.1:0-1928 GCF_036965225.1 Bacillus sp. JJ1474
AGGGGGAGCTATTTCATGATCGAAAAGGAGAACTCTTCAGAAGATACAAATAAAGAGGAAATAAAATTTTCAATTATTATACCCGCTCATAATGAAGAAAAGTACATTGGAAAATGCTTAGAATCCATTTCTAAAGCCTCTAAATTATTTAATAATCAAGTTGAAATCATTGTTGTGTTAAATCGATGTACAGACAGGACAGAAGAAATTGCAAAATCGTATAAATGTATCACAATAAAGAATAACGACAAAAACCTTTCTAAGATTAGGAACGCAGGTGTTGAAATAGCTAGAGGTGAAATCATCGTTACAATTGATGCAGATACACAGATGAACGAACATGTGTTGTCTAAGGTAGAGGAGAACTTAGCCACTGGAAAGTACATTGGCGGGGGAGTTACAGGGAAATTTGAAAGAATGTCTTTAGGTATTTTTGTTTCAACCTTATTACTAATTGGGCCACTATTATTTAAATATGGAGCAATTTCCGTGGGAATCTTCTGGTGCTACAAAAAGGATTTTAATTCGATTAAGGGATTTAATGAAAATATGCTTATGGCAGAAGATGCAGATTTCGCTAAACGTTTAAAAGTGTGGGGAAAAAAGAAGGGAAAAAAATACGGGACGATTCAAAATGGGATGATAACTTCAAGCAGAAAGTTTGATAAACATGGAGACTGGGTTTTACTTAAACGTCCGAAAATGATCTTAGCTTATCTTAAAGGAACAGACCAGAAATATGCAGATGAAGCATACTATGAAAATCAAGATAGATAAAAATATAAGTACCATTAGATTATTCATGAATTAAACTTAAGCTAGGTTTCAAGATTAGAAGGTAAACAGACTGTGAAAAAATAAAATTAAATAAACAGTGGCGCTAATCGTAGAAGGATTAACGCTTTTTTTATGAAGTTACTAAACTATCGGGCAGCTTATCTTCAAAAGATCTTCCATAATCTGGCCCTCTTAAATAAAAGACGAATTCCTAAATAGACGCGCCCTTTTATGGAAGATCGTGTAACAATTACTTTAGCGAAAGAGCAGTATATTGAACTTTTATACTGCTTTTTTTCCTATCCAATGAGCAACTAAAGCAATAGGAATTATTAATAGGACAAATGGCAAGCATGCAAAAATAATTTTCCATGTTAGAATCCCATTTAATAATAATGTGTTATACAAAACTAAACTATATGGAATTATGATAATCATTGATGTCAATGAACCAGGAGTAATGGAACGAAGAAATATAGATTGGCCAATATGAGTAAAGGAATGCAAAAAAAAAGTCAATGTGATAATTGTAAAAAAATAAATATTAGCAAGTGATCCTTGAATCACAAATTGGTTTGCCATAATTGTTGAACTGCTTACGAATAAGAATATAAATAAAACTGCTACTGCGAATTGTGCTGTCGTCATGGAAAATTGTTTGATTACCCTGTCAGCCATTTTTCTTGGTAATCTTTCATAAATGACATTTGAGTTTTTTTTCATCCACTTTTCAACCATAATAATTTCCTCAAAATCATGAATGACAAACATAATCGGAAATAACCAGATAAGTGTTTGAACATCTAGCCATTGTTCCATAATCTCCACCCTTGTGAATCTTTCTAATTTTATTTACTTTTGATTTGCACTCCTTCTTCAATAAATGCTAATGTTAACTTGGAACTGACTATTCGAAATCTTCTCTACAATTATAACATATATATCCAATTGTTAAATTAAATAAAGATATTCGTTGTTATTTATCATTTATTTATTTTCGGTAGTTTTCCTCTACAATCTGACCCTTTTCCAAAAGAAAATGCGTAATTCTTATTATGGAATTGCCCCCTTTTATGGAATGACAAAATTTAAGACAGATGTAAATAAGCTTCTTGAACCAACACTCCCTGGCATTTCGCTAGAACGTAACT
>NZ_JBALPC010000269.1:1947-2970 GCF_036965225.1 Bacillus sp. JJ1474
TTGCATCTTTAACTTGTAAACAATCAGAATAACAACATGTAAGGTAACCAATACAAAGAAAATATTACTGTATATAGCACCCATTGATGACTGTAGAAATGGATTCCACGAACTACTTGCTTCAATATCAATAGCTCTCCCGTATATCCCGATTGCAATAGAGCCTGAAATGAAATTTTGCATCATTAGCAGGCCCATTCCAACACCTGCATGCTCCTTTGGCAATGTTATTGAGATCGATTTAGACATGACAATCATCATAAACGATTGGCCGACATTGCCCAAGATTAGAAATAGCGCAATGAACCATGCACTCGAACCGATTAAAGTTGAAAGCAGGAAAAAACATACTATTAATAAACTTGATGCAAGAAAGAATAAATAGGATGTTCCCTTCGAATCCGTAAGCTTTCCACCTTGTCTATTCAATATGGCCGATGCAGCAGCAGCGGGTACCATCGCAAATCCAATCAAGCTAGCAGGGAGTTTTTGTACATCTGCTAGAAATAAAGGAGTTAGAAAAAACAGTGAATAACCAATAATTAAAGCTTCTAACTCTTTCTTAATTGCATAAAATCCCTTCCAATGTAATGAGGTGTGGGAGGTTGTTCCGTGACGTAAACCAACTGAAATCAATCTTTTTTCAAGAGTAGTAAAGCCGTCTGCATCAGCGATAGCGTCACAAAGGGTAATAACTTTATTATATAAATCATAATCACTGTGCTCATTCAATATTTCAACTAACAGACTTTCCATATGATCAGGAACAAGACTCCAATCTGCAGCAATCTCTAGATGTTCATTCTTACAAGGAAATGAATGCGTGACACAAATAATTGCATTTCCCTTATATCCCAAATCATTCATATAAATATAACCATCATAAGAGTGAATTACAGATTTTGTAAAACCTTTATATCTACCTATATCGTGCAGAAGAGCATTGTACCCTTTATTAATTAGCTGGGAGATAATACTTTCAGTAGCTCTTGCAACATTAATTGAATGATCAAACCATGGACC
>NZ_JBALPC010000270.1:0-12861 GCF_036965225.1 Bacillus sp. JJ1474
CCTGATTATAGGAACAATATTCATATTACTGTTAGAGTTTAATCACTTTTTGAAGGGAGTTACATGGCATAAAGGCTTTTTTTATGCGTTTTTCCAAGCTGCTTCAACGAGAAGTGCCGGTCTTACAACGATGGATATTAGTGAGTTTACAATGCCTACCTTATTGGTCATAAGTATTCTAATGTTCATCGGCGCTTCACCAAGTTCAGTAGGCGGGGGTATAAGAACTACGACATTTGCATTAAATATCTTATTTATTTTTCATTTTGCAAAAGGAAATAGGGATATTAAGATATTTAACCGTGAGCTTCACCAAGATGATATTCTTAAATCTTTAGCCATTACAATATTAGCGATGGTCATGTGTTTTATATCTGTTGTTATTCTAAGCATATCTGATAGCCAGCATGAGCTTATTGCCATTATAGTCGAGGTTTGCTCTGCTTTTGGTACAACGGGTCTTTCCATGGGGATTACGGCCGATCTAAGCAGCTTTGGAAAATGCATTCTAATGGTCCTAATGTTTATTGGAAGAATCGGGTTAACATCCTTCTTATTTATTATTGGCGGTAAAGAGAAAAAGACAAATTATCATTATCCGAAAGAACGAGTGATTATAGGGTAAAGAAAGAGGGGCTGTCCTTATAAGACAGCCCCTCTATCTTAATCTGTTCCCTTACTTACATCATGAGTAGGGTGCATAAAAGGAACTCCTTGTGGCCGTTTTTTTCTTTCCAGCAGATCTTTGTTTTCTGACGTATTCCAGCCAATATCATTCGTCGGATGAACCCATTCATCACCAGCCATAATGGATGGATCCGTGTCCTTGCTCCAATTTTCTAAAGGGGAATTTTCTGAAGAATAGAAGCTATCACCGATGACAACGCCATGTGAATTTTCAAAGGGTGCTTCCATTTTAATCCCTGTTCCCTTGAAACTAGGCGCTTCAATTTGATGCGGCAAAGTCTCATCAATGCCAATATTCTTTCCAACATCCTTTTCCTTTTTATCCATTTCATTCATCCCTTTTCTTGTGTATAGAAAATAGCTGGTCTTTTTTTAGGATTTGTTGATTCAGATGATTTATAAGCCGTTTCAAATTGAAATTTAAGGGAATTTTTTTTTGAATGAAAAAATATTGTAAGAAAATAATAAGAATGTACTATTTCCAATAGGAGGCTTCAGTCATGACAAAAAGAAAAGCGGAATTTGATGCTGCTCTAAAACATACGAAAACCCCAAAGAAAAACTTAGAGGAATCAGAATTCTCTGCAGAATTTAGCCAAGGTGAAAACCCAATGAAAGGGGCAAACCGGAATTCTAAGCAAGGGAGAAAGGGCAGATCATAATGGGGAAAAACAAAGAAAAACAAAAAAACGCCAATGTTGAATTTGGCAACGAGTTTGGCGATATAAATGCGAGCAAGCTTTATGAGCTTCCCTTTATGAATGAAGATCAGGAAAAGAAAAACAATAGAAAAAAGAAATGTTAATAAATCAGCCCGCTGCTAATTGCAGGGGGCTGATAAAGTATTACTAATTTTTAGATGAAGAAAAAATGAAAGATTTTTCATTTCTTGAATCAAAATATGTCAGGATGGAAGTAGGCTTTTTGTTGATTTCTCCGGTAGTTAAATATTTATCGAGATCAAATGTAAGCCTTTCGATTAGAGTGTACTTATAAATATCCTTTTCGTTGAGGCCAATTTTAACAAATTCAGAGCCTAAAATGGATGGATTTTGGATAATGTCCTGATAAATAATTGACCTTTCAGCCTTATCATAGCTAGCGGAGGTATCCCACCATGGTTTTCTCGGTCTATATTTTTGTCTAATTAAATAATCATACTTCATTAAACCTTCTATAATATCTAAGTCGGCTATGTTCTTATTTTGAAGAAATTCATAAAGTCTTCTAAATAAATCCTCTAGCTGATGTCCAATTCTTGACCAGCCTCTTTCCTCCCAATAGCTGCCGAACTCCTGAAAGAAATCAAATGGAGATGAGAATGATTTCGTTACTAGATATTCAATAGTGAAATCCATTCTATGGTCATTCCAATATTTTTCTAATACATCCTCAACCTGTTTAATCCGGATAATGTCGTCAAAAGATAATACATTATTTCCGAGCATTTCGTAAGGCGAATGATCCATATAAATATATTGGTGCTGAGCAGCTCTCAACCGCAGGCCTGTCCCTCTTAATAATTTTAAGAAACCAAGCTGCAGTTCCTCAGGTCTCATCTCGAATACATCGTTAAATGTTTTTCGGAAGGAATGATAATCTTCCTCTGGAAGTCCAGCAATTAAATCAAGATGCTGGTCTATTTTTCCGCCATTTTTGACCATTGTCACTGTACGTGAAAGCTTTTCGAAATTTTGCTTTCTCATGACAAGTTCATTTGTATAGTCATTCGTTGATTGAACGCCTATTTCAAAACGGAATAAACCCGGCGGCGCCTCCTTATTTAGAAATTCAATGACCTCAGGCCTCATGATGTCTGCAGTAATTTCAAACTGAAAAACAGTCCCTGGCAAATGCTCATCTATTAAAAATTGAAACATTTCCATCGCATAGCTTCTGCTAATATTAAATGTCCGATCAACAAACTTAATCGTTTTTGCGCCGTTTTTCATTAAATAGCGAATATCGTCCTTAATCTTTTCACGGTCGAAATACCGAACCCCAACCTCTATCGATGAGAGGCAGAATTGACAGCTAAAAGGGCAGCCGCGGCTTGTCTCAATATACGTAACACGCTTGGAAAGGTGAGGGATATCCTCTTCAAATCTGAAGGGAGATGGTAATTCTCGAAGATCCATCTTATTTCGCTGAGGATTGATTTTGACCTCTCCATCCTTACGATAAGCAACCCCATGTATTTGCTCAATCTCCAATTCTCCTTGTATTCCTGAAAGTAATTGCTTAAATGTCTCTTCTCCTTCACCAATAACAATATAGTCGAAATCCTTAACCTTTTTCATCCATTCTAGAACATCATAGGAAACTTCAGGACCGCCAACGACAATTTGAATAGATGGGTTAATCTTTTTGATCATATTGACTACTTTAATCGTTTCTTCGATATTCCAAATATAACAGCTAAATCCGATTACTTCCGGCTTCTTTCGAATTAAATCGGTCACGATATTCATAATTGGATCTTTAATTGTATATTCAGCAATTTCTATATGAAATTCAGGGCTTGCATAAGCCTTTAAATAACGTATGGCAATATTCGTGTGAATATATTTTGCATTTAATGTAGAACAGATTATCTTCATGAAAGAAACTCCTTTAAGAGTATTAAATAACAACATATTATTATAACTTATTGTTGACAAAATAGATAGATGGGAAACCTGCCCTCCTTTGAATCATTCAATTAAGGAGTGATAGTTTAACAATTTTGAAAAAAGGGTGAAAAATAAATAGGATATACTATATACAAATAAGTATGTCATAATTATAATGGTAATATAAAATAATACATACTTATCTTACTTAGGGGGTGGTGATGATTAAATTATCCAATCGCCAGGATGAAATTCTTCAAATTGTCAAACGTAATGGCCCAATAACAGGAAATGAAATCGCTAAAAAGCTCTCCCTTTCTAGGGCTGCCTTACGCCCAGATCTTGCTATACTCACAAGAACTGGAAATATAGATGCCAGGCCTCGAGTAGGCTATTTCTATAATGAGGAATTTCAAGTCATGCGCCAGGCAGAAAAGTTTATCAATCAAAAGGTAAAGGATTTTAAAGCACATCCAATTGTAGTTGAAAGTTCGACCTCTGTTTATGATGCAATTGTCCAGTTGTTTTTAGAAGATGTTGGTACGCTTTATGCAGTTGATTCTGAGGGGTATTTAGCAGGTGTCGTTTCAAGAAAGGATTTACTAAGGGCATCACTTGGAAACAAGAATCTTCAGGAACTTCCAGTAAGTGTAATTATGACGAGGATGCCAAATATTAAAACAGTTGATCCAGAAGAAACATTGCTAGAGGCTGCCAAAAAAATGATTTCTTTTCATATTGATTCTTTACCCGTTGTAAAAGAAGTTAAGGAGAAAAGCAACACGTATTTATTGTTAGGAAGAATAACGAAAACAACCTTAACGCGCGCATATATAGAAATAGGAGAAAAATAAGCTCAGGGGAGTTGCAAAAAGTTGATGCGAAAGGAAATAGTTTATGTAGTGTCAGACTCGGTTGGGGAAACTGCAGAGTTTGTCGTAAAAGCGGTAGCAACTCAGTTTATTGGCAGTCGAATTGATATTCGCAGAAATTCATATGTAGATGATATTGAGGATATTGAAGATATTATTATTCTAGCAAGTAAAGACCAATCGATCATTGCTTATACGATTGTTGTTCCAGCTTTAAAGGAGCATTTAGATAAAAGAGCTAAGGAAGAAGGAATTGTAGCTGTTGATTTATTAAACCCCTTAATGAATGCGTTTCAAACACAGTTTAACAAAGAGCCACATCATAGTCCTGGGTTAATGAGGAGGTTAGACGAAGAATATTTTAGGAAGATTGAAGCAATTGAATTTGCAGTTAAATATGATGATGGGCGTGATCCGCGAGGTATAACTAAAGCAGACATTGTTTTGATTGGTGTTTCGAGAACGTCAAAAACACCATTATCAATGTACTTAGCGCATAAACGGTTTAAGGTTGCGAATGTTCCATTAGTTCCGGAGGTTCCGCCTCCAGACGAGCTATTTGAAATTCCACGAAAGAATTGTATTGGATTAATCATTTCACCAGATAAACTAAATGAAATACGCAAGGAGCGATTAAAGGCACTAGGACTTGCCTCGCAAGCAAACTATGCCAGCTTTGCTCGGATCCTTGAAGAATTGGATTATGCTGAGAAAATTATGAAGCGTGTTGGATGTCCGATTATTAATGTATCGAATAAGGCAGTGGAAGAAACAGCAGGCTTAATTCTGGAAGTGTTAAAAAAGGAGAGGAGCTAAAAATCATGGGGAAATTCGTTTATTTATTTCAAGAAGGTAATGGAAATATGAAAGACTTGCTCGGAGGAAAAGGAGCAAATCTAGCGGAAATGACAAAAATCGGCTTGCCGGTACCATCTGGTTTTACGATTACAACAGAAGCGTGCAATGCTTATTATGAATCTGATAAAGCGATTCCTGCTTCAGTTGAACTGCAAACATTAGAGGCTCTATCCCGTCTGGAAGAGAAAATGGGAAAAAAGCTGGGAGACGCTGAGAATCCTTTACTTGTTTCTGTACGTTCAGGTTCCGTTTTTTCTATGCCTGGAATGATGGATACAATCCTAAACCTTGGAATGAATGACGAAACAGTTACTGGTTTAGCGAACTTAACAAATAATCCCCGTTTTGCGTATGATTCCTACCGCCGATTTATTCAGATGTTCAGCAATGTTGTCCTAGAAATTGACACGTATTTTTTTGAGCAATTATTAGAAGAAACTCGTGAACAAAAAGGATATACGACTGACCCTGAATTGACGGCTGAAGATTGGAAAGAAGTGATTGCCGGTTATAAAGAAATTGTGAAGAAACATACGAGAAAAGCATTTCCCGAGGATCCAAAGGAACAGCTTTTCCTTGCTATCCGTGCTGTATTTAACTCTTGGAATAATCAGCGAGCAATCGTTTACCGCCGCCTGAACAAAATTCCTGACCATCTTGGAACAGCTGTTAATATTCAAAGTATGGTATTTGGCAATATGGGGAATGACTCAGGGACTGGTGTTGCTTTTACAAGAAATCCGTCAACGGGTGAACCGGTGCTTTACGGTGAGTATTTAATTAATGCTCAAGGGGAGGACGTTGTTGCAGGAATTCGAACTCCACAGCCAATTCGAACATTAAAGGAAGAAATGCCAGAAGTATTTGAGCAATTTATTCAAACCTCTCAGCAGCTTGAGCAGCATTATCTAGAAATGCAGGATATTGAGTTTACGGTAGAAAGGGGTAAGCTATTTATTCTTCAAACGCGAAATGGAAAGAGAACAGCTCAAGCTGCCATTCGCATTGCTGTAGAAATGGTAGATGAAGGGATTATTGATAAAGAAACGGCTCTTCTTCGTGTTGACCCTGACCAGTTAAATCAGCTTCTTCACCGCAGGATTGATGACTCAGCAGTAAAGCCTATTTTAGCAAAAGGGCTTCCAGCTTCTCCTGGTGCTGCGACAGGTCAGGTAGTTTTCGATGCTGATGAAGCAGAACAATTGGCAAATGAAGGCAAAAAAGTGATCCTTGTTCGTCCTGAGACGACCCCAGATGACATTCATGGGATTGTCGCTGCTCAAGCCATTTTGACAAGCAGGGGAGGAATGACTAGCCATGCTGCCGTTGTTGCCAGAGGAATGGGAAAGGCATGTATATGCGGCTGTGAAGCTTTAAAAATCGATTTAAAAGCCAAACAATTTGCCGCTGGCGAAAAAGTGATTAAGTATGGAGATATCATAACAATTGATGGTTCAACTGGAGAAATCATTCTTGGAGAAGTCCCGATGATCGATCCAGAGCTGTCGGAAGAATTTCAGCGATTACTTGGATGGGCAGATGAAGTGCGTAATATTACAGTTCGGGCTAACGCTGATAATCCAGAGGATGCGAAAAAAGCCTTCGAATTTGGCGCTGCCGGTATTGGTTTATGCAGGACGGAACACATGTTTATGGATAGTAAGCGGATACCAATTGTTCAAAAAATGATATTAGCAGAAAGCTTCAATGAGAGAAAGGAAGCGCTTGAGCAGCTTTTACCGATGCAACAAGGGGATTTTGAAGGGATTTTTGAAGCGATGCAAGGATATCCAGTAAATGTTCGTTTACTTGACCCTCCGCTTCATGAGTTTTTGCCTCATAAAGAGGAGCTTCTCGTTGAGGTAACAAGGCTTCAAATTTTAGATCCGGAATCGAAGGAATTAAAGCAAAAAGAGCAATTGCTTAAAAAGGTACGGCAATTAGACGAGTATAACCCTATGCTTGGACTTCGTGGCTGCCGTTTAGGAATGATGTATCCGGAAATTTATGAAATGCAGGCAAAGGCGATCTTCTACGCTGCCTCTAAGCTAGCTGAAAGATTGATAGATGTTCAGCCAGAAATCATGATTCCGCTAGTCGGTCATGTCAATGAACTTAAACAAATGCGTCAAGTAGTGATTGATGCAGCAAACCATGTTCAGGCAGAGACCGGTAAGGAGATTAAGTATACAATTGGTACAATGATAGAAATTCCACGTGCTGCTTTGACAGCGGACGAAATAGCGGTGGAAGCCGATTTCTTCTCATTTGGAACAAATGATTTAACTCAAACAACGTTTGGTTACAGCCGTGATGATGCAGAGGGGAAATTCCTTCAGGCCTATATTGAGAACAAAGTTCTTCCGGAAAACCCATTTGCAGCACTTGATCAAAATGGCGTTGGAAAGCTTGTGGAAACAGGTGTACAACTTGGAAGAAAAACAAAGCCAACGCTTAAAACAGGTATTTGCGGGGAACATGGGGGAGAGAAAAGCTCTATTGAGTTCTTCTATAAGACAGGGCTAGATTATGTCAGCTGTTCGCCTTATAGAGTGCCATTAGCTCGATTAGCAGCAGCGCAAGCAACCATTCGCCATGAAAATAAAAAAGCTGAGGTATATACGAACGCTTAATTCAATGAAGGACAGTATCTTAGGGGTACTGTCCTATTTTCTATGTTAAAATTTTCGAACAAATATGATAACACACACTTTCTTTCATTAAATAATATAGATAGAATAATAATATAGTAAGAAAAATGATTAGAAAGAAGGTTGGCTATGAGAGTAAGCCTATTTGCTACATGTTTAGTAGATATGTTTCAAAGTAATGTTGGAAAGGCTACAGTTGAAGTTCTAGAGCGGCTTGGCTGTACAATTGATTTTCCAAAAGATCAGGTTTGCTGCGGACAGCCTGCCTATAACAGCGGTTATGTGAAAGAATCAAAAGAAGCGATGAAAAGAATGATCGAGGCATTCGAGGATTCAGAGTATGTTGTCTCTCCTTCTGGATCGTGCGCTTATATGTTTCATGAATATCCGACTATTTTTAGAGGAGATCCAGTTTGGGAGCCAAGAGCAAAGGAACTGGCTGAAAAAACGTATGAATTAACTCAATTTATTGTAGATGTTTTAAAGGTCGAGGATGTAGGGGCCAAATTGGAAGGAAAGGCAACTTACCATACTTCCTGTCATATGACGAGATTGCTAGGTGTAAAGGATGCACCTCTTAAACTATTAAGTCATGTACAGGGGCTTGAATATACAGAACTGCCGAACAAACATAATTGTTGTGGTTTCGGAGGTACATTCTCTGTGAAAATGGCGCAAATATCAGAGCAAATGGTTGATGAGAAGGTTCAGCATATTGAGGAAACGAAGGCCGAATATTTAATCGGTGCAGATGGCGGATGCTTAATGAATATTGGCGGGCGCATCGACCGAAAAGGGAAGCCAATAAAGGTCATGCACATTGCTGAAATATTAAACAGCCGTTAAAGGGGGGAGAATAATGGCAATGAAAATTGGCACTGAAAATTTTGACGAGAGAGTCAATGCAGGCATTAACAATTCTTTTATGAGAGGAGCCGTTTCTAGTGCACAGGAAAGACTTCATACAAGAAGATTGGCAGCCGCAGAAGAACTGGGCAACTGGGAAGAATGGCGCTCGCTCGGAGAAGAGATCCGTCAACATGTACTTGAAAATTTAGATTATTATTTATATGAGTTGAGCGAGAATGTTGCTAAAAGAGGCGGTCATGTTTTCTTTGCGGAAACTGCTGAAGAAGCAACGTCATATATTCAAGATGTTATTGAAAAGAAAAACGCAAAAAAGGTAGTAAAGTCGAAATCAATGGTCACGGAGGAAATTCACTTAAATGCTTGTCTTGAAAAGATCGGTTGTGAAGTAATTGAAACAGATTTAGGTGAATATATTTTACAAGTCGATGATCATGATCCTCCTTCACATATCGTAGCTCCAGCATTACACAAAAATAAAGAACAAATTCGAGATGTGTTTGCTAAGAAATTAAACTATGAGAAAACTGAAGATCCTGCAGAATTATGCGCTCATTCGCGGAAAATGCTTCGAAATGAATTTTTAACTGCAGATGTAGGAATAACAGGCTGTAACTTTGCAATTGCAGAAACAGGATCCATTACTTTAGTGACTAATGAAGGAAATGCTGATCTTGTTACGGCTTTGCCAAAAACACAAATAACCGTTATGGGAATGGAAAGACTTGTTCCAACCTTTGAAGAAATGGAGGTTCTTGTTAGTTTATTAACAAGAAGTGCGGTTGGACAAAAACTGCCAAGCTATGTAACCGTCCTTTCTGGTCCTCGAGAAGAAGAGGATGCGGATGGACCAGAGGAATTTCATTTAGTCGTTGTCGATAATGGACGTTCCGATATATTAGGGGGAGAGTTTCAATCTATTTTACAATGTATTCGCTGTGCGGCATGTGTAAATGTTTGCCCAGTATATCGCCATGTGGGTGGACATTCTTACGGCTCCATCTACTCTGGTCCGATTGGAGCAGTCCTGTCCCCTTTATTAGGAGGATATGACGACTATAAAGAACTTCCATATGCATCTACTCTCTGTGGCGCTTGCACCGAAGCCTGTCCGGTCAAAATTCCTTTACATGAACTTCTCCATAAACATCGTCAAGTCATTGTTGAAAAAGAAGGAAAAGCGCCAATTTCAGAAAAAATGGCAATGAAGGCATTTGGGCTTGGAGCGGCTTCCCCTGCATTATATAAAATAGGTTCAAAAGTAGCGCCTGCTGCCATGAATCCATTTACCATTGGGGACAAAATTTCAAAAGGACCAGGTCCTCTTAAGGCTTGGACAGAAATTCGTGATTTCCCAGCACCTAATAAAGAACGCTTCCGTGATTGGTTTGCAAATCGTCATACTGGAGGTGATAAATAATGGCTGGGAACATCCAGAATAGGGAGTCATTTTTAACAAAGATTGCTAAGAGGTTAGGGAGAGATCAGCTAGAAAGCACGATTGAAAGACCCGTGTGGAACTTTCAACCTCAGGATGCAGTATTAAAGGATGCTAGTAAGGATGAACTGCTTCAAGTCCTTAAGGAACAATGCAAAAGTATTCACACCGACTTTATTACAACAAATCTTTCAGGGCTGCCCGAAACATTAAAGAATATAATTACCAAATATGGTGGGGGACCAATTATCAAATGGTGTGACCCTCGATTCGATGAATTCGGGCTTTCTCCCTTATTCAATAAGATTCTGCCGAGTGAGGATATTAAAGTAGATGTTTGGGACTCAAGCGTTGGTGAAGAAAATATTAAGCTAGCAGAAAAAGCAAATGTCGGGATTACGATAAGTGAAATCACCTTAGCAGAATCTGGTACAGCTGTCCTTTTAAGCGGTAAAGATAGAGGCAGAAGTATTAGCTTCTTGCCAGCAACATCAGTCATTATTATTCCGAAAAGCTCCATCGTCCCACGTATGACACAAGCAGCAAGGTTGATTAGGGAAAAAGTAAAGAATGGAGAACAAGTTGCTTCATGTGTAAACTTTATAACTGGTCCAAGCAATTCAGCGGATATAGAGATGAACTTAGTTGTTGGAGTACACGGTCCAACAAAGGCTGCTTATATTGTGGTGGAGGATATATAAAGATAAAACTATTATCATGCTCTTTCTAGGGATTAGAATAAATTACCAGCAATAAACGATCATTAATCAGTAAAGCTGCCCACATGGCAGCTTATTTTTTTGCATACTTTATGTAAAGGAGTTGATTTCGAATGGTCAAAATTTTCATTGACCCTGGACATGGCGGAACAGATCCAGGTGCCGTGGGGAATGGATTATTTGAAAAAAATCTAACCTTGCAAATTTCAAAACGTATTCAGACCATGCTAACAGCTTACGAAAATATTCAGGTGAAATTAAGCCGTGAAAGTGATAAAACCGTATCCCTTAATCAACGTACAAATATGGCAAACGCATGGGGAGCTGAATTTCTGCTATCTGTCCATATAAATTCTGGCGGGGGTACTGGATTTGAAGATTATATTCATCCAAGCAAAAGACAAAATTCATCCTCTTACCAAGAGATCATTCATGAAGAAATCGTTAAACAAATAAATTTAATGGATCGCGGAAAAAAACAGGAAAACTTTCATATGCTTCGAGAATCCAATATGCCAGCAATGCTAACTGAAAATGGGTTTATTGATAATCCAAATGATGCCTCAAAACTAAGTCAGTTTTCGTATATAGAAAGGATAGCACGGGGTCATGTAAACGGATTGGTTAGGGCGTTTAATCTTAAGGAAAAATCAGAAAAACCTCCGACTTGGGATGGGTTAGTATTTAAAAAGGGGCAAAAAGGGATAATCAAAATATTAAAACCGATAAATCTTTGGAGAAGAAAAGAAAATAATAAATTGGTCTTTTCTAGAATACTAAATCCTGGAGAAGTTTACCGAGTTTATGGATATGATCATTTAAATGGCGGTCAATATGACGTAGGAGACAACCATTGGATTACAAATATTGATGGATATATTAAATATGAGACCCCTTCGAAGTCATTTTTAGCAAAAGCTGAGAAACTTTATGATGAGTAAAATAAACCGCCAATCCCTCATGATCAAGGAATTGGCGTTTTTTCGTTTTTTACGTCCCAGAGAGGATTCGAACCTCCGACCTACAGCTTAGGAGGCTGTCGCTCTATCCTACTGAGCTACTGGGACATTAGATTTTTATTATAAACTCCTGTTCTAATGCAGTCAATAATTTAGACTAAAAACGGACGCATAAGGGCGTCCGTTTTCTTAGTTTAAAAGCTTTTTCCGATAGTATTGCATAATGGTCGATAACCTAGCTTGCAGGTTTTTCAGTTTAGTTGTTTCTAATTCAATAAGAGGCTGTGCAAATGGTACGGTTATTTTACTGGATAATAGAAGAGTAAGCAGTAGAGAAACAACCGCTAAGAGCAGAAAGTTTTTTGGTTCGACAAAAAACTTTTGTACAGAACTCTCCCTAAAAATACGGATAAAAAATCCGTGCAGAAGATAAACATATAATGTGTTTCTTCCTAATTTTGTAAAGGGATAATACTGTTTTGGAACTAGAGAGAAAAAACTGAAGACCATAATCAAGCTTAATACATAAAAACCTAAACGTGTAAACAAAGCCCCAATGGATGCGGCCCCCATCTCTATATATGGCTTAGACCCAAGCAGCCATTCATGATTCAAACTTGGGAAAAAATAAAATCCAGTAAACACAATTACCAATACGCTTAAGGATACAATCTTAATTTTCGCAGATTGAAGCAAAGAAAAATGCTCTCTATTTAAATAATATCCAATTAGAAAAAGTGGGAAGAACACAAAAGTTCTTGATAAGCTTAAATAGTTTGTAATCCAGTCAGCATATCCAACTATTAGCCCAATAGTAAACGCTGCTGCGAGTGAATATAAAGCTTTATATTTAGTGAAAGCCCGCAGCAAAATATTCCAAGAAAACAAACTGATTAAAAACCATAACGACCAATGTGGCTTGAGCGGATCAACCTGGAAAGATGATTCTTTATATAGAAAGAAATAAAAAACAGAATAGATGATTTGAAAAATGATATATGGAAGAATTAACTTCCTAGAAATTTTAGAAATATATCCTTTTTTATTAAAGCCTTTGGCAAAATACCCTGAGATAAGAATAAACGCAGGCATATGGAAGGTATAAATAACCTTATATAGAGTATAAGTTGCCTCGTTGTCTTCAATAAAAGATTGAAGAAAATGCCCAAATACGACCAAGGAAATTAAAATAAATTTT
>NZ_JBALPC010000271.1:0-696 GCF_036965225.1 Bacillus sp. JJ1474
TAATAAATTATAAAGAAGTGATTTTTTGTGAAAAAATTGATATTTATTTCAGTTCTCCTTTTATTACTTCTTTTTGGTTGCAAAGGCTATAAAGAAATAATTTTTGACCCATCTAAATTAAAAGTAATAAATACTGCTTGGGATGAACAGGGGAATGAAACATACATCAAATATGAAGCACCATCTGTAAAAGATGGCATAGAAGCACTGCCATTTATAATAAAATTACCCAAGACGATACCTTTTGAAACCGATGGTTTTAAACCTGCTATTATAGAGGATTTAGAAAATGACGGAAAAAAGTTATTGGTCACTTTTCGTGCTTATTCGAAAGAAGAGAATCCGGATCATCCGATAATTTTGAAAATCATAGTATACAATTTCAATATATCCCCACCCCAACCCAAATATTATGATGAAGTGAAATTAAAAAATGGTGTTGTTGGCAAATACTCGCCATCAAATCTTTATTTTCAAATAGATGATATTGAATATCATATTCATATTTTTGGTTTACCTAATGATGATAATTATCCAAAGGTGTTATTCAATATCGCCAATCAAATGATGTAAATTATGCAATTTAAGAATCTAATAATTGAAATGGAATAATGCCCGTGGGACTTGCCACTGTCCTTTTTCGCGCAACAAAGTTTAATAAGTGCTACTCCACAATCTGGCCCTTAACATAAAGAA
>NZ_JBALPC010000271.1:719-2555 GCF_036965225.1 Bacillus sp. JJ1474
TGCTGCAGAATTGCGCCCTTTTCTTGAATTGGAGTAATCAAATGTAATTGATTAGGAATGTTTATAGGATCTATGGAATTTAATAAGGTTATAGTAGTTCCATATTTAAAGTACTGAACTCAGTCTATCTAATTTTAAAAAGTAAATTAACGGCTGTTACCGGATATTATTCGTTGCCATTTACATTATGGTTTAAGCACAAGATCTGCTGCCTAAACTAATAGAAAAAAAACCTAGTACTCGGAGTACTAGGCTTATGAAATGTATTATTCGTTCCCTTTACCATTGTCTTTCTTATTCTCAGCGCCTTTATTTTGGCCGTTTTGTTTCTTTTCATTTGCTTTTTGTTGTTTATCAACTTGCTTTTCTTTAGCTTCTTGCTTTTTAGCAAGACCTGTTGCCTGACCTTCAGCACGCTTTTCTGCAGCCTTAGCCTTTGCTTCTTCTTTCTTAGCTAATCCTGGAGCAACAACAGTAGTTTCTTTAGTTTCTTCTGCAACTTCAGTCTCAGCTTGTTCGTCTGTTACTGGTTCTTCTACGGCTGTTTCCTCTGTTACTTCTTCTACTACTGTTTCTTCAGTTACGACTTCCTCAACTACTGTTTCCTTTGTTGCTTCTTCTACTGGGGTTTCTTCTGTTGTTGCAGTTTCAGTATCTACTGCTGCTTCTTCCTCAACAACTTTTTCATCATCAGTAGTTTCAACTGCGAATTTTGCTGCTTTTGCTTCAAGCTTTGCAAGCTTCTTGTCTAATTTCGCAAAAGACTTTTGAATATTTTTCATTAATGCTAATTGAGCTGTAGGGTTTTTAACATGTGATAATGCTGCAGCTAATGCATCAATGTTTTGAGCAAGTTTCGCTTCTACTTCATCTTCTGTCGCTTCATCTTCTGCTGCAACTTCTTCGCCTTCCGTTGTTTCTGCTGTCGCTTCAGTGTCTTCAGCTGCCTGATCTTCAGTTACTTCAGTTTCATCAGCAGCTTCCTCTGTCGCTTCTGTATCTTCACCCGAAATTTCTTCTGATTCTGCTAAACTGTCAGTAGCTTCCTTTTGAATAGCGATTGCCTCTTCTAAAAGTGCTGTTGCCTCATCAGTTTTTCCCTCTGCAAGCAATGCATTTGCTTCAGCAATACGCTCAGCAGCAAAATCAGCTAAAAGACGAGCTTCCTTGTAATCATCAAATGTGACAGCAAGTCTTACTTTTTCCATCATAATTTTTACAAAGTAAAAGAAATCTCCAGGAACCAAAGCTGGTGCCTCTTCTTGCTCTTGAACCGTTTCTTCTGTTGTTTCTGTGTCATCTGCTTCTTCTTCAGTAGCAGAATTTTCTTCAGTTACCTCTTCATCTGTTGCAACTTCCTCATCCGTAGTCACTTCTTCTGAAGCCTCATCTTCTGCAGTAGCTTCTTCATCAGCTAAATTTTCTTCTACCGCTGTCGCTTCATCGTTTACATCAACTCCAACTACTTCTTCCGTATCTGGTGTGGTTGGTTCAACTGTATCCTCATTTGCATATGCAGCGCTTGTTCCTAAAGAAGAAAGAAGTAGTGCTGATGCTGCTGCACCGCTTATTAGTGATTTTTTAATTTTCATAGACTGTTTCCTCCTGATCTGATTTTCATTACACCCTTCGACAAAAGCAGACAGGTTTGTGTCGGTAAATCTGAAAAAAGTTTATATAATTTTTCGAAATTTGGAATGTGAATTATTTTACAGCAAGACAAAACCTAAGTACAAAGTAATCAGCAATACAAAAATATTAAGAAGTTTTCTCGTTTTTATTATCGTTAATTGGCAATTAAATCAATTTTAAAACTCTAACAGCATAACCCCATGC
>NZ_JBALPC010000272.1:0-3076 GCF_036965225.1 Bacillus sp. JJ1474
ATATTATAGTCTTTAAAAACGTTAATAACCTTATCTATTAAATCAGTAGGAATAAATAATGAAATACTAAGTTCAGTAACCAATACTTTCGCCGCCTTAAAGAAATGGGTCAGAGTATGTTTCTTATACCCTAGTAAAAAACCATCTTCGCTTTTATAGAAACGTAACAATTAGTTAAACAAAGACTTTTTACTACTAATAAAATTACGCTTTTTATGATAGGTGCCGATAATTTTCGATATTGAAAATAAAGTTTGCCAGTCTTACCATAGTTCATTGGAATTTAAATTATCCCATACTTCTTTAACGCATAATGAATACCATCTTCACTAGACTTTTTGGTAACAAAGTCCGCAATACTTTTCAATTTTTCATTTCCATTCCCCATTGCTATACCAAGTCCAACTAGTTCCAACATGTCAATATCATTTTCTCCATCACCGAAAGCAATGGCTTCTGTTTTATCTAGCCCAAAAAACTCTAGAGTTTTCATGATAGCTAAAGACTTAGACACATTTTCCTGCAAAACATTTAACACATATGGATGCCATCTTTTAAATGTTAAGTTTGGAAACTTTTGTATGTACTTCTCAACAGCCACATCACTTGCAAATAAACACAATAAAAATACCTCTTGTTTATGAATTAAACGATTAGTAATAGGATAATCATCGAGAAATAAGGTTTCCTTCAATGCTGTTAAGATTTCGTCCTCTGTAACACCATTCATATAAAGGTCTTCAGTATAAAAAGTCAAACCATTATTCTCCGACTGGGCAAAATCCATTACTTCTAAGATAATATTCTTATCCATTGGTACTTTATGAATCACTTTTTCGATGTGTTTTACGTACCCGCCATTTGCTGTTATAAAGGTTTCTATTCCCATTTCCTGTAATTCATTACACATCGATAATGGTCTTCCCGTAGCAGCAACAACCTTCAAGCCTTTGCTTTTCAATATTTTTATAGCTTCAATAGTTGAAGATGGAATCCTGCCATCTTCGTGACTTGTTATCGTTCCATCAACATCCAAAAATACAATTTTATAATCCAATATGGAACCCCCTTTGTATTAATCAAATATATAAAGTAGTCTGTTAGAAAATTGTACCAAATTTAAATATTATTGTTAAATTCATAATAGATATCTATAGGAGGGATCTGTTTTGTTAGATATGTTTTTATGCAACCATCTCTAACCAATTGGATATCCAGAAAACTATCTGTTGAACACTCAGGCATTGGTATAGGTGTATACAGTTTGTCAAACTTTCTTTCTATTGCCATATGTGGAGCAATTACTACCAAATTAATAGTTAAACAATTTCCCTCCCTTAAAACCTGTTGTCTTCTATTGCCAAACAGTAATATACAGTAATATATATTTTGGGATTTTCTTACTGGCAATGTTAAATTGGATATTTGTCTCATATCTATGTAGAGGACCAAAATGGCCAACTTTTTCAAAAAAATAAAGAAAGGATTTGATTCATTATGATAAAAGCCATTCGAGTTTACCAATACGGTGGACCGGAGCAATTAAAACTCGAAAGGATTCCTATTCCGGAGCCTAGCTCTAATGAGGTGTTAATTCGGGTTCATACCGTTGGCGTCCTTCCGTATGATTGGAAATATCGTGAAGGTTACTTTAAGGATAGTCGACCTGCAATCTTTCCTTATACCCCTGGGACAACATTTGCAGGAACTGTGGAGAAACTTGGCCGTAATGTCCATGATTTTTACATCGGGCAGGAAGTCTTTGGACGAAGTAAATATGGAACTTATGCTGAGTTTACCGTAGCATCAAGAGAAGAACTTTTTCCTAAACCTTCAACAATAACATTTGAAGAGGCAGCAGCAATCCCTGCGAGTGCTATTCTAGCGTGGCATACTCTATTTAGGGACGGAGAATTAAGGGAAGGTGAAAAAGTGCTGATTCATGGAGCAGCAGGAGGGTTTGGTTCTATTGCAGTCCAATTGGCTAAATGGAAGGGAGCACATGTTATAGGAACCAGTTCAGGGAGAAATTTAGACTTCCTGTCCTTATTAGGAGTAGACACTGTCATTGATTATACTTCCACCTCTTTTGAGAACATAGTCCAGGATGTAGACCTGGTTGTCGATACGGTTGGCGGAGATACGTTAGAAAGATCCTGGTCCGTAGTGAAAAAAGGAGGAAAACTTCTATCTTTAGTTGATCAGCCATCAGCTGATAAAACACGTATGTATGGACTAAAAACAGGAAAACCGTTTACTCCGTATTCTCCTGAGGAAACGAAATTTATTTCTCAGACAATTTCCCAAATGATTGCAGATAAAAAGTTAAGGATCGACATTTCAAAACTTGTTTCATTAGAAACAGTGGATGAAGCACATAAAATATCTCAACAGGGTCATGGGCGCGGTCGCATTATTTTAAAAGTATATGATGGTGCTCAAGGTGATAATGATTAACAACCCATATTGCGAAATATGTCTACCTGTAAGACCGTTATAGTTTGATTAAGTTTTTCTTGTTTAATACTTTATCATCAACAAAAATAAAAAGTAGAAAGAGAAGAACAAGTGGCTTATCAGTCCCGATAATTTCTTGTTCTTCTTTAATTAATTGATCCTATAACAAATTAATGACACAGTCCATCATAGTATAATTCTTACGCCCTTTTATTTAATAAGAATTAGGGTAACCGTGAAATCATTCGGAAACTCATGAATCAAGAATTTTTTTTCAGAAGCTAAGAAGCCTGCTGCACTTGTTAATCTTACACCATTAATCGCCTAGATGAAAAGTTCTATTATCGTTTCCACCATTTTTTACAGACGTTAAATCAGACCATTCTGGATACTGTCCATTTATTAATCTTGATACTAAATCTGAAATGATAATCATTATATAATTCTGCCATCCTAATTCTAATCCTAATAGGTATTTTCTTCCCCAACACTTTTTAATCCTTTTTAAAGTAAATGCCCAGTTACTTCAAAAAGAAAAATACGTCTCCACTTATCGTAGAAACTCCCCTGTTAGTGGAAGTACATTTCTTCACAATGAACATATAAGTCTTACCTATCT
>NZ_JBALPC010000273.1:0-3157 GCF_036965225.1 Bacillus sp. JJ1474
AATATTATTCAAATGGCTGATTTCTATTGACTATAAGGAAGATTATTCTGTTTAGATGAATAAAATCAACATTAAAAAGATATGATACTTAAAAAAAACCACCTTTCTAAAATTATCTAAACTCAGATCGCTTCCTTACTTTGTGTTATCTTACTAATTGCATATTTAAGGTTTTCTAAACATTCTAACCGAATTCTTTCATCGCAAACAAAATCATATAATAATTCTTTTTTTAGTTTTGAAGTAATGCCATATAGGAAGTCTTCACTTAATTCTTTTAATTGATTCTCATTCAGATAGTTGTAAATTTCTCTTTCAAAGTATTCAACTGTACCAAATAACACAGTCAATTAACATTCCACCTCCTTTTTATTTTTTCCATTTACTCAGATAGTCAAGCTTCGCCAAAACTATCTCAAAAAAAGCCCACCAAAAAGATTGGTGGACTTGTATGATAAAGGCTATTCTATCATAGGTAACAGTATCCAATCATTTGGTAACCCGACTATCATAGCTAATCACCTTAGACTCGTGGCTTTGCGTCCTTATCTTTCAATAAGTTTGCCTTTATCAAACTGATACTTTTATAATAATACTTTAGCATGTAATTTCCAATAAAATTCGTCATTTTCCAACATGTTTTTACAAAAATAGTAGTTTTTTACCATTTAGAATATAAATGAAATGATGCTAAAGTCCTTTTGAAATTTTTTTCTCTTCTTAAATCGTGTGTATGCTGAAATAAGACTTTAATACGTTTCCTGATCACAATGCAATAAATCACCTTTTTTTAAAAATTTTCAAACTATACACGCCTGTCACAAGTCCAAGCTACCTTTACTTAGTTTGCACGAATAGCTTCTCCATTGCCATAACGTCAACATATTTTCCGTCCAGAATACCCTGATTCTTAAAAGTACCAACCTCACGATATCCTTTCTTTTGATATAAACCCTGACCAAGCTTATTGAATGGAAATGTAAAAAGAACTATTTTATGAAAATAGTTTTCTATGGCTATATTTTCTATAGCTGCTAGCAACAAACTTCCTATGCCCTTCCCTCGGTACTCCCTAGCAATATACACAGATAAATCTGCTACTCCAGCATAAGCGCAACGGCTATTATATTGATTTAACGAAGACCACCCTACTATTTGTCCTTCTTGTTCAGCAACAATAACCTTGTACCGTCCTCTATGCTGTTCAAACCACACTTTCATGTATTGTAAATCTTTTGTTTCGGTTTCTAAAGTTGCTATTTTGTCTTCAATTCCTTGGTTGTAAATATTTAAAATGGATTCAATATCATTTAAATATGCTTTACGTATTACCGCTAACATCTTGTCACCCCTTAACAGCAATTATCAATATTTTCTTTAACAAAATACTGTTATTCGGTAGAAACAAAGAAAATCCATTTTGAAAAAAGCGTGATAAAAAATGGATTCTCTTCCCAAGCCCTATTTGCCCCACTGGATTATTATCCTCCTACCAATAGCAAAAAAAATTAACCTAAATGCAGATTCATTCCGGTTAATTTTTTTCAAAACAGTACTACTTTCTTATAAAGAGTTCAACATTATTCAAAACGACATCTATTCTTTTCACTCTTCTTGTAAAATTAAAAATTATTCCAGTGAAATATGACTGTATTCCAAGTTATTTTGAAAAATCACATTAATTACACTGCCTCACTGCCCTTTTTCTTATCATCCTGCACAAAGAGAATCCCAAGCTCATGGTGGTCCCCTTCATATAAGGCCCTTTGCGCAAAGCGGATTTGATCATTCACATCGAGCACCTCCAGCTTACAATGGGCACGGTTTTTCAAGAGTGCCTGATAGAAGCTGTTTCGGTCATGGACAGCCAAACCGTTTACCTTCGTTATGATCTCTCCAACCTGTAGAGCCATATTGTTGGCTGGAGATCCAGGAATGATCCCAAGGACAAGAACACCATGATTTCTTTTTGAAAAATAGAATGGGAGATTCTCCTCCGCTATTCTCTGTCTTAACGTAATCATTTCACGTCCAATAATTGCAAGCGCCACCACCGCAATGGAAGCAAGGGGATACCAGTAACCTGAAATGGATGCAAGCGCGGTGAATATGCCAAGAGCGATTACCCTTCCACCGACTGCCTTCACAGCTTCAGCTGGCAGCTTGCCCTGAATCTGCTGGAAAAAGCCAATAGCAAACGGTACGAGAATCAGAGAATACGTGCTGCCGCCGAACGTAAAGACTGGCCACCATTCAAAAGGAGGCTGCAGCACATCTCCCGGAACGAGAAGAAACATCGGCAGCATCCAGAGCCGCTTCACCTCATGAATGCCAACCCTCTGACCGCGTTTGCTATTGATCAGCTTAGGTGATGACCCCTTTCTGCCATTCCTGGAAATAAGGATGCCTTCCCCGATCAGAAGAAGCGCAAGCAGAGCAGCAATCGATGGAAAAATCGTCTGTTCTGAATCCGTTATGGAAGTTAAAAACGCCGGCAGCTTCCATGGGAGTTCTGCCGCAAAAATAGTCACAAAAAAAGCAAAGCCAAGCGTATAGGCCGGCGACATCCAGCGTACTTTAGTCGTTAAGCTCCAAACGACCGTTAGGATCGCCGTAAATAGGATTGTTTCCATCGGAATTACAAGTCCTGCCACAACCGACACGAGCGACAGCCCCAGTCCAGCTAAAACGCCCAACGGAAGCAGTTGCCTCAGCTCAAAATAGGCATTCTCCGCGCGAACATGGAAATTCCTTCTCTCCCGCTTCACCCGAGAAACGCCCAATACCGCAGCCATAAAGAAAAGAAAATAGAAAACAGGGTGAAGAAAAAGCTTACCCATCCCCTTCAATATTTCAAAAAGCCATTCCAGAGCCACCTTTGCCACCCACCTCTATTAGAAAAATACTTAAGAAAGTATGAAAAATAATCATTTGTGTGAATGCATCTCATCCGAAATATAGGAATGAAATGAACTTATTAGTTAAAAAATTGCTAAATTAACCTATTACTCTATATTCTATCAAAATGTCCTCTTAAAGCCTATTGCTATATTTTTGAAAAGGGAATCTGGTGAGTAATTTTATTTAATAAATTTAGGGGATTGGGCGGATCTATTTAGAAAAGTCCTTGCCGCAAAAAGCTGGACGGACTTTTCAT
>NZ_JBALPC010000274.1:0-1023 GCF_036965225.1 Bacillus sp. JJ1474
TTCTTAATCGACATAGAAGCAGTAGTTACTCAATTTTACTCTGAGCTGTACAATCAATAACACCAAAGGGTTTAGATGAAATTGCTCGCATTCAAAAATAAGAACTATGTCTCTATTTAGAGCCAGATGACAAATGGGTCGATGATGGTTAAGAGTGCATGGGGAACAAAAGGTTCGGGATGATAAAAAAATTTTCTGAAAGAATTAATTAGAAAAAATGGGATTGATTTTCTTAGTATTAGCGGAACTTATCAAGAACGTTTGAAATGAGCGATAGAACTGATTAACAGAATGTCATAAATAAGTGATTTTATGATTATCTTAAAAGACACGGTTTATAGATTTGCAGTTTGAGCGGCATTAGGGGTTACCTTTTGTAATATTGGCAATTTAAAAGGATTGGACGATCCGATGTATGGATAAGCCATTCCTATTAATTCTTTTGAAAAAAAAGAGACCAGGTGAAGATTTCTGCAACCAATATTCGGGAAAAAGGAATCTTTGAATATTGGGATTACATTCCCGATGAGGTAAAAACGTTTTTTATTAAAAAGGTAGTCATTTTAGGGACTGAAAGCTGTGGGAAATCCACACTCACTAGAAATCTAGCACTTATTTATAACACAACCTATGTCAAAGAATACGGAAGAGATTATTGTGAATATTTAGAAGGCTGCGATGGGATTATTATAGAGGAAGATTACCCGATGATTGCGTACGGCCATAAACTTAAAGAATATGAAGCTATTAAAAATGCCAATAAAATCGTTTTATCGATACCGAAGCAGTCGTTACTCAATTTTACTCAGAGCTGTACAATCAAAAACACCAAACAATCTTAAATGAAATCGCTCGCATTCAAAAATATGATCTATGCCTATATTTAGAGCCAGATGTTAAATGGGTCGATGATGGATTAAGAGTCCAGGTCCGTGGGAAAATAATACCGGTTGAGGTAAGTATTGGTGAAGAATGGGATTGAGTTTGTAAGTATTAGTGAGACGTATCAAGAGCGTTTGGGAA
>NZ_JBALPC010000274.1:1062-4021 GCF_036965225.1 Bacillus sp. JJ1474
GTTAGTCCAGTGTTAAATGACTGGAAGGAAGAAATTCTTAAATAGATATTTGGTACTTGATACTATAATAGAACCTTTCCATTGGAGAGGTTTTTTTATGTTTTTGAATTATTACGCTTTGCAAACTGGAAGACTGGATTTTTGTTTTCTTTTTATCGTAAGGAGGACAAATTATTATGAACCCATAAAGAGTGGGCTTTGAGGGTAAAAAGATTTGCCGATAATTTTGGAAAGGATTACAATATTGTTAATTGGAAATGATTGGTGATTCGATATTAGAAAAAGCCGGATCTCATTATTATTTATTGAAAATAATAATATAGGGGTATCAATATGGACAAGAAAACATTTAAGACACAGGTTATAGAATTATTAGAGCAGGAAGTAATTGGTCTATAAAAAGAAATAAAAATTAAATATATGAAAAAATGAATAAGGGATTACGAAAGAAATTTAATAGGTTCATCAACAAAGCAAGAATCTGATCATTCCATGAAAATAGGAATACTTGTTAGAACCACCTTAGCAAAATTAAATCAATCCAAGTTATTGACACCCGATAAGGTTGCCTTGTTACTAGATTCGAAATACTGTAAATCAACTTAAGTTCCGGGCATTACTAGGAAAAACAAAAATCGTTAGAAATAATGATATTAAGGGATATGAAAAATGACTCTAATGATGTAATTTTAATAAATGACGAATATATAGATCCTATAAGAATAGTAAACAAATATAAAAATGGTCCAATATTGAAGAGACTGAAAGTCTACCAACAAAAAAAGGAGTGGAGACGCTTTGTTCCACAAATTTTGAAAACAAAAATCCTGAATGGGATACTATGCCATTAAAGGAGNNAAGTCATCTGGAAAATGTAAGAGTATCTTAATGCAATATTTAGCTGATTTATCTCAAATCGTATTTGCTCCTGAAGTGGAAGAAAAGGCAGTTAATACAATAGACTTTAAAGATAGTATGTCCGAATCCATTTTGAGCATTGTTGAAATGATCATTCTTCCACACCTTGAATTAAAAAAATTAAAGGAGACAGGGGAAGGGTGAAATTCTTAAATCTTTGGAATCAACCGTTTAATGAAACTCTTAAAAAAGCTGTTAAGGATCGCAATGAATGGAATTATGCGAAATTAATAATAAAAAGAGGGGGATTTTGATGTCGAAAGAAAATAATGTAGAGGAGTCAATACCTAGTGCAGCCCCTTTGGTAGGTTCTTTACGCTCAATTGGATATGACTTAGAAACAGCTATTGCTGATATTATAGATAATAGTATAGACGCCGGGTGCAAAAAAGTAGATATTAAAATGACCTGGAATGAAGAAGGTAGCTTTATCCGAATTGAAGACGACGGTTCAGGTATGGATGAGGAGCAGTTGAAAAAAGCGATGAAACTAGGTTCTAAAAATCCTCAGATGATACGCGATAAGAAAGAATTAGGTCGCTTTGGTATGGGATTAAAAACAGCTTCATTTTCTTTAGGAAAAAGATTGACTGTTCTAACGAAAACATTAGGGAAAAAGGCTGTACGTTGTTGGGATTTAGAATATATAGAAAATGAAAATGAATGGGAAATTTTTTTGGAGCCTAGAGATGAAAAATCAATTGAAAGATTGGGAACCATTAATTCTGAATCAGGTACAGTGGTATTAATTGAAAATCTAGATAGAGTTGTGTCAAATTCTTTTACTATTAAGAAGCAGAAAAGCTTTTTTAATAAGATTTCCAAAGTAAGAAGTCACCTAGGCATGGTATTTCATCGTTATTTTAGCAGTATCGATAAAAAGTTACATTTAGTTTTAAATGGTGAAAAGGTCGAAGGGTGGGATCCCTTTTATCAAAAGTCCTTTGCGACTCAAATAAGACCTGTAGATGAGTATCTTATACATTACAGTCCTGTCAGTGTTCGTATTAATATTTTGCCTCACCATTCAAAATTAAGTGAAATTGAGTACGAATATGCAGGTGGACCTAAAGGATGGAACGCTCAGCAGGGGTACTATATTTATAGAAATAAGCGAATGTTGATAAGTGGCGGATGGCTAGGGTTGTTTCCTAGACAAGATAGTGCTAACTTAGCCCGTATTGAAATAGATATACAAAATGATGCAGATGTTGAATGGGGAATAGATATCAAAAAGTCTAAAGCGACTCCTCCCCTTGAAATACAAGATATTTTGAAAAAAGTAGGAATTGAGGCAAGAAGGTTGTCTCATGAAGTGTATTATCGTAGAACTGTAAAAGGGGTTGGAGGAAAAGCCAATCCTAGTTTAATTCATGATGAGTATTTATGGGAGCAAGTCTCTAAGAAAAGTGGGATCCATTTTAGAATCAATAAAAAATATAGCGTATTAGAAGAGATAAAAGAAAAGTTGGATGAACATTTGAAATCAAAATTAGATTACTATTTATTGCTATTAGAAGAAGATAGTCCAGGAAACTTATATGCATACCCTACAAAAAAAATAGAGGAATACACAATGCTAGATGAGGAAAATCAACAAAGAATTTTGATGATTGTGCGAGTCTTTAAAGAGTCCACAGGGAGTGATTTAGAGGCAATCATACAACATATCTTATCGTTTGAAACATTTAGTGGCTTTAATCCAAAACATATAAGACAACTAATCACAACTAATTGGGAGGGGAAATTTCAATGATTGAACAATTAAAAGAAGCATCCCTGGTGTTAATTGATATAAATATTAAAGAAGGTAAAGAGTTAAAGGAAGCTATTTCTCAAGGAATTGACCAAATGGCTATGGCATTTCCGGGTTTAACTCAAGAAGAAAAACAACAAGCAAAAGATGATCTTTTTAAAAAGTTAAAGCCTAATTCACAACAAGGAGCATTGTTAAAAAATAAAGATGATGTGAATCATAAAGCTTGGTATAAAGAGAAAAAAGAACATATCGATTTTAAATATTGGAATCGTTATCGTAAAT
>NZ_JBALPC010000274.1:4032-7343 GCF_036965225.1 Bacillus sp. JJ1474
CTATTGATGTTGTGAATAAATTAGATGATTCGACTGATATGATTATGGAACTTTTAGAAGACCCCACAGACGAAGATCGTAATTTTGATAGACGAGGGTTAGCATTTGGTTATGTTCAATCAGGGAAAACTGCGCACTTTACAGGGGTTATTAATAAGGCCATTGATGCAGGATATAAATTAATTATTGTATTGGCAGGGATGCATAATGATTTACGTTCTCAAACTCAAATGCGATTAGATGAGGAAGTTTTGGGCTACGAAAATAGTGTAAAGCATACAAATAAAAATAATGCGAATCGAATTGGTGTAGGTACTCTTTTGGGGCATGAATTCTTTGAAGTAGACTCCCCGACAGATCGATCAGAGAATGGTGATTTCCAATCAAAGAGAGCACTAACATTTAACAAACAAATTATGGTTGTAAAAAAAAATGCTAGAGTTTTAGAAAAGTTATTAGCAGCATGTCAAAATAGCCCGAAAGCTATGTATGTGCCATCTGAAACTGAGGGGAAATCTGGTCATAAAGTTATTCATAATGTGCCAATCTTAATTATCGATGATGAAGCAGACCAAGCTTCAGTCGACACATCTAATATGTATGATGAAAATAATGTAATACGTGAAGAGTATGATCCTAAGGCTATTAATAGTAATATTCGTCAAATTTATAATACATTTAGTCAACGCGTCTATTTGGGGTATACTGCGACACCGTTTGCCAATATTCTTATTAATCAAGAGGTAGCTACAAAGTTGCATGGACAGGATCTATTCCCAAGAGACTTTATTTTATATTTACCGAAAGCTTATAACTATGTTGGCCCATTAGAATATTTTTTACCTCCTGTAAATATTGAGGATGAAGAGGAAACTGCAGATCAGAAAACAAATGAACTACCTTTTATAAAAAATATAGTGTACGATAATGACTTTGCGCCGGAAAAGCATAAAAAAACATTTAAGCCTACGAAGGTTCCAGATAGTTTAGTAGTGGCGATGTATTCGTTTATTTTAGCGGTGGCGATTCGTAGATATCGTGGTCAAGATAAAGTCCATAATTCTATGTTAATTCATGTTACACGTTTCAAAGATGTACAGGAAGATATTAAAGCTCTTGTTAGCGATATGAAGAGAGAAATTCAAGATGATGTTGAAAATAGTGAGTGGCAAGGAGAACATTCATTAGAATTACAACAGCATTTTGAGAATGAATTTAATCAGGGGAAGCTTGATTTTATTCAAGAAAATTTTCCGAATCAATTTGATTCTAAATATTATTCGACATGGGAAGATATTAAACCACTCGTTTTAGGTGCTATCAAATCAATATCTATAAAAAGTTTGAACGGAAACAGCGCTGATACTTTAGAATATAAAGACTATAGTGAAACAGGATTAAATGTAATTGCTATTGGTGGAGATAAATTATCACGAGGCTTAACGTTAGAGGGGTTAACTGTAAGTTATTATTTAAGAGCTAGTAAAATGTATGATACATTGATGCAGATGGGAAGGTGGTTTGGTTTCCGTCAAAACTTCTTAGATGTTTGTCGTCTGTATATAACCAAGGATCTTGTAGGATGGTTCCAGCATGTAGCTTTTGCAACGGAAGATTTGCGAGCACAGTTAGATTATATGGCTGAAATCAAAGCAGAACCTAAAGAATTTTTATTACGATTGCAGTCTCATCAAAATTTATTAATTACGAGTCAAAATAAGATGAGATCGGCAAGACAATTTAAAGTAAATTATAGCAATGAATTAATTCAAACTACTGTTTTTCCTGTTCATGATCAAGAATTTTATAGAAATAATTATTTAGCGACTCGTAGCTTAATAGAATCTATTGATCAATCATGTACAAGAAATCCTAAAGTGGATATGCGTATTGCTAGAGAGATTTCAACACATAAGCACTACTACTGGACCAATATTGGTGCGGAACCAATCATTGAATTCCTAGAACACTATAAAACTGTTTCTAGTGCCACGAAAGCAGACAGTAAGTATATTGCTAAATATGTAAAAAGTTTAAGTAACATAGGAGAACTAGTGAATTGGACAGTTGTTTTAATTAATACAGGCGGAGAGGAAAAGCAGTTTACAGAAAAAATTCAGCTTCAAAAGGGTATTAAGAGAACAGGGATTCCTGATCAAATTGATGATAAGTTAACTTCTATTAAAACAGCTACATCTGGAAATCATATATACTTTGATTTTACTGAAACGATGTATAAAGAGGCGCAGGATAATAAAGATAAATACTCAGAAAAAACACACCCTAAAGGAACGATAGCTCTAAAAACTCGTGCTTTACGTAAAAAAACAGATGCTTTACTTATTCTTTATCCATTTAACAACGAGGATGAAAAAGGTAGTAAATTAGTAGGGGATCTAACATATGAAAATGAGTCTAAACCATTTGCCTTTGCTATCTTAACACCGGAAACATCAGCAAAAGAAGCTGAAGTTGACTATGTAGTAAATGACTCGGTAGTCGTAGAAAGAGAAGAAGAAGAATATGCGTTATAATTTAAAAACTGTTTTTGAACAATTAAATACGCGTATTAGAACTGCGAATGATGAATATTTAATCGAAGAGGTACTAGCTTTAGGGGTTACAAAAATAATTGCTGGAATAGATGAGCAAAACAAACGATGCATTATTTTGCCTTTAAAAGGCCCTTTAGATATGCAGATTTATAACCGTTTTCCCAAATGGCATGGATTAACGATAGCTCAAGAGAAGCATATGAATACGATCTCTAAAGGGAGGGAATGGTTTTTAATCTTTAAAGAGAGTAGCGTACACACAGATATTAGTCATGAAATATTTATTCATATTTTCGAAGATATTTGTGAAATTGTTAAGCAGGAGGTTACCTATCCTCGGATTTTCGATAAAATTATAGTCATACTTACAAAGTGGGAACAGTTTTTTGAAAGGATTAATAATAGTCCTTTATCTAAAAGTGTTTTACAGGGTTTATTTGGAGAACTTTTATTTTTGCAAAAGATTTTGATCCAAGGTGGGGAAGAGCAACAGATTCATGCCTTAGATGGATGGTATGGAACAGACTATTCAAAGAAAGATTTTCAATATCAGAGAGATTTTATTGAGATCAAAACTTCTCTTAAGAAAAAACCATATTCTATTCGGGTATCGAGTGATACACAATTAGAAAAGCCAGCAAATTATCGATTGTTTTTATGTTGTTATATGTTAGAAGTGGATAAGCAATTAGGGAAGTCTGTTAAAAATCTTATAGAAGAAATTCAAGATATATTGCTAGAATATCCAAAAACATT
>NZ_JBALPC010000275.1:0-2009 GCF_036965225.1 Bacillus sp. JJ1474
CTTGTTGGTGCCGGAATGATAAAGGCAGGAATGAACTCACTTTGTACTAGCCATTCTAATAAGAGTAAGATTGTCATGAAGAATAGGAGAAATAAACTATAAGTCTGTATCCATAATTTAATTTTTTTCATAGGCAATCTTCTTCTCCAGGCTTTGTCTTAAAGTAATCAGCTCTTTTTCATGCAGCATATCAAGTTTTCTAGGGCGTTTCAGATTGACCTGAATTTCTTCTAGCGTTTTATCAGGGTGCAACAAGAGTATTCGGTCACTTAGAAAGCATGCTTCCTCCAAATCATGGGTAATAAACAATACCGTTTTGTTTAATTCCTGCCATATCGACAGCAGCCATGCCTGCATGTCTTTTTTCGTTAAGGAATCAAGCGCTCCGAACGGTTCATCCAGCAATAATAATTCCTTGCCTGTTAATAAGGCCCGAAGAAAAGAAACTCTTTGTCTCATCCCTCCTGATAGCTGTTTTGGAAATGAATTCTCGTACTCTAGTAAACCTATTCGTTGAAGCCACTCTCTTGCTTTGTCTTTTGTAAGCCCATTTTTCTTCTGAATATCGGCTGAAATCATAATATTTTCTAGTATAGTTCGCCAAGGGAGGAGCAAATCACGCTGGGGCATATAGCCAATATCCCCCAGCGTGATTGCTTTTCCATTCAGAAAAACCTCCCCACTATCTTGTTTAAGCAGACCGGTAATTAATTTTAATATAGTAGTTTTACCTGTTCCGCTTCTTCCAATCAAAGAGACAAACTCGCCATTAGTTACTGTTAAGCTTAGATTTGATAGTATTTTGTTTTCTTGATTTCTATCTTTAAAGGCATAAGATACATTCTTTAATTCTAATGTCATATTTCCACCGTCTAATTCTTTAAATTGGCCAGTCCTGTTTGTAATAATTCATATCCCAGAATAAATACTCGTATTTCGAAGTCATCTGGAAATGCTCCTCTAGGACAGCGAGCTCCCGCTCTGGTTTTCCTTCTGCCAGTTCATCCATTAGTTCAATTAGCCATTTAGCTCCATTGCCAAAGGTTTCAGAATCATACGTTTCTATCCATTTAGCATATCTGTTAGTAGATAATTGCTCACCATACTGCTTTCTTAAAAGCTTCCCAATCTCCCAATAATCCCACGCACAAGGAAGCAAACAAGAAACCACTTCCGCTAAACTGCCATTTTGGGCGACATGCAACATATACCTCGTATATGCCAAATTGACAGGTGTAGGTTTAGTTGCCTCCAATTCTTCACGAGAAATCCCAAATTCCGCCGCAAATTGCCTATGTAATTCCATTTCAAAATGCAAGGTTTCATGCAGGATTTTGGCAAACTTCCCCATAATTTCGAGATCCTGCGCCTTCATCACACCTACTGCAAACAGTTTCGAATAATCAATTAAATACACATAGTCTTGCTTCATATAATGAATAAACCTCTTTTCGTCTAAAATGCCCTTTCCTAGCTCTTGGACAAAAGGATGATTGTGGTTTTTCTCCCAAATAGGCTGTACATTTTTAAATAATCTTTCAGAAAACCTTTTTGTTTTAACCGTTTCCATTTTGTTCTCCTCCTGAAAATTAATATTTATTTTGTGTTGCGATAACACACGAAAAAATAGAAAAACCGCTTCCCATTAGGAAAGCGGTTAAGTCAATACGTTGAAAAATACGTAATCGTTAACTACTTCCCTACGCTAGTATGACCTAGATCAGGTTCGAAGGGTTCATCTCAGCCTCAAAAGGCGCCCCTAGTAGAATGAAAATATTTATAATATTCATACATAGAATAGCATGAATATTATTTAATGCAAGTAAAAAAATTCCATTTAAAAAAGAACTGCATAAGAGCAGTTCTTTATACTTCAACAGTCCAGCCAAACGGATCTTCATGTGTTCCATTTTGGATTCCTGTTAAAGTATCATATAATTTTTTCGCAATTGGACCTGTTTCGCCATTATTTACAATCAGTATTTCATTTTTCCATGAAAATTCGCCTA
>NZ_JBALPC010000275.1:2035-4567 GCF_036965225.1 Bacillus sp. JJ1474
AGCAGCTGTTCCAGTGCCAAACGCTTCCTCCAGCTTTCCGTCTAAGCTTGCTTGATAGACTTCATCCATAGAAATCTTTCGTTCAACGATAGGTAAATTCCAATGCTTTAAAAGTTGAATAATGGAATCACGGGTTACCCCTTGTAAAATGCTGCCATTCAATTCAGGGGTAATAATTTCGCCATTAATCTTAAAGAAGACATTCATACTGCCAACTTCCTCAATGTACTTCTTTTCTTTTCCATCGAGCCATAATACTTGAGAATAGCCTGCTTTGCCGGAAACCTCTTGTGCTTTCAGACTGCCAGCATAATTTCCTGCCGTTTTTGCATCACCAGTGCCGCCTTTTACCGCACGAACAAATTCTGTTTCAACTGCAATTTTTACTGGATTTATTCCTTCTTTATAATAAGCTCCTACTGGAGAAAGAATAATAATAAATTGATAGTTTAAAGAGGCTGATACACCTAAATGGACTTCAGTTGAAATAATGAAAGGTCTAATGTATAAAGACGTGCCTTCAAGATTAGGGACCCAGTCTCTGTCTACTCTGATTAGCTCCTCCAATGCCTCTAATGCAAGCTCTTCATCCAGTTCAGGCATGCACAAGCGAGCGCTTGATCGGTTTAACCGTTCAAAATTTTTATTAGGCCTAAATAAAAAAACTTTTTCATCCTTTGTTAAGTAAGCCTTTAACCCTTCAAATACAGTCTGTCCATAATGAAAGATTGTGGCTGCAGGGTCTAAAGTGATAGGTTGATACGGAACAATTCTCGGATCATGCCAGCCTTTTCCTTCCGTATAGTCCATAAGAAACATATGATCTGTGAAGGTTCTTCCGAATTCAAGCTTGTCGAACGCCGGCTTTTCTTTTCTAGTTGTTGCTAAGTTAATTTCAATTTGATGGTCTTTCATTCTTCAATTCCCTGCCTTTTAATATGCTGTGTACTTTAAATGATTTATTCAATCACTAAAAAAAGTTCCTTAGGATTAACACTAAAGAGAATTAAATATTATTTTTAAATAATTTCTAATTGTCGTGATTGTTATTTTAATTATCCGACAATTTATAGTCGTTTGTCGAGAGGTTTTTACAAATTTTTTAAAAAATTATTTTTATCATTTAAACCAGCCTTTTTCCTTCGACTGAGTTATGGCCTCAATTCTGTTTTTTACCTCAAGCTTATCTAGAATTTGCGAGATATAATTTCGGACAGTCCCTGTTTTAATGCTCAATTCATCAGCAATTTCTTTCGTGTTTTTTCCATCAGCCACAAGCTCAAGAACCGCTTTTTCCCGATCTGTTAAAGGGTTTTCTTCGTTATAAACATCATCCATTAATTCTGGCGCATAAATTCTTCTTCCGGCCATCACAGTTCTGATTGAGTCTGCCAGCTCTTCACTTGGACTATCCTTTAATAAATAGCCTCGTACACCAGCCTTCAATGCTCTTTGAAAATAACCTGTTCTTGCAAAAGTGGTTAGGATAATGACCTTGCAACCGGATTCCTTTAATTCTTCCGCTGCCTCAAGTCCACTTTTTTCCGGCATTTCGATATCCATCATACAAACGTCTGGCTTATATTTTTTTACGAGTGAAATGGCTTCTTCTCCATTGCTCGCTTTTCCGACTACTTCCATATCATCTTCCAAATTGAGCAGTGAACCTAATGCCCCTAACATCATGCGCTGGTCCTCTGCAATGACAATCCGAATCATGAATGTTCCTCCTAATCTGCCTGCTTTATAACATTTGGTACTTTCATCGTAATGGCAGTCCCATCTTGTTCACTGATATCTAGCGTGCCATTGACAAATTCCAGCCGTTCTTTAATACCAAGTAATCCGCTGCCTTTTAACTCGTCATAATTGCTTCCGATACCAATCCCGTTATCTTTAATCTTTATACAGACCTCATTTGCTGTTTGCTCAATTGTTATTTTACATTTCGTAGCCTTGCTATGCTTAACAACATTTGTTACTGCTTCCTTCATACACATGCTGAGAATGTTCTCAAGAAAAATGGATACATTAGTAAGCTTTAGTTCATTGCTGCAAATGAATTCGATTTGTGCTGCATCAAGAAGCTGCTTTATGCTAACAAGTTCTTCTTTTATCCGTATACCCCTCATTTGAGAAACCATTTTTCGTACTTCATTTAATGCTGTTCTAGCCGTTTGCTGAACATCCTTCATTTCATTTCGTGCTTGTTCCTGGTCTTTGTACACTAATCTTCTTGCCAAATCACTCTTTAATCCAATGAGAGAGAGCTTTTGCCCTAATGTATCATGCAAATCTCGGGCGATTCTCTGGCGTTCTTCCTGTTTCACGAGATCCGCTATTCTCTTATTCGCATATTCAAGCTGTTCTTCAAGCTTCTCTTGTTTTTTCTTATTATACAAATTAAATGGAAGAAGAATGACACTAATCCAAATAATAATGATAAATGGCAATTGACTTAAAAAAAGCTCATCCCTCAGGATAAAGTTATAATTAATCGAAAAAGTTGTGGCTACTAAATGGATGATATAT
>NZ_JBALPC010000276.1:0-12501 GCF_036965225.1 Bacillus sp. JJ1474
CTTCCATCATATTTCTTATGACGATTAGCGCCATTGGTTATGTATACATGAGTCAAATGTCTAATAATACGAAGGAAATGTATACGGAACGGTTAATCCCAATAAAAAATATTAATCTTATACGGAATAACAATCGTGCGCTTGATTCTTATGTACTAGAATTAATAATAACGGATGATAGAGCAAAGCAGGTTGATTTAGAAACAAAAATTAATGAGAGATTTGAGCAAAACAATCAGCTTATGAAGGAATATGAAGCGACTGAATTGGATGGGGATGAAAAGCAAAACTTCACACATCTTCAAGAGCATCTGAAAGCTTACGAAAGAGAGCTTAATGGAATTGTTGATTTGGCTTTAGCAGGTAAGCGGGAGCAGGCCTATTTGGCGTATTCTACACAGCTTAATAGTGTTAGGGTTTCTGTTAGCGGATATTCAGATGTAATTAGCGACAGCAATATTAAAGCATCTGAACATTTAAATCAGGTCAATGAAGAAATGAAGAACCAGGCAACGATGATCATGCTATTTGTTTCTTTACTTGCGGCTATCCTCTTTACAGGCATTGGATGGGTCATTATTAATCTTATAACGAAGCCCGTGAAGGAAATTCAGAATCTTATGTCAAAGGCTGAAAAGGGCGATTTTACTATACAAGGTAAAATTGATTCCAAAGATGAAGTTGGACGATTAACGGAATCATTTAACAGCATGATAAACGGAATTCAAGGGCTGATCAAACAAGTTTCCCTGACATCTGAACATGTTGCTGCTTCCGCTGAAGAGTTAACAGCAAGTACAGAAATGACAAACAAAGCAACAGAGCATATTGCAAGGACTATTCAAGAATTAGCAGAGGGTACAGATCAGCAGGTTCATAGTGTTGGAGAAACAAAGAAAACTATTAATGAAATGTCTGATGGTGTTCGTCAAATAGCTGGTAATGCGCAAAATGTGTCCGATGCGGCATTAATTACCTCTGAAAAAGCATCTGAAGGAAATGAAACCATTTCAAATGCTATTCTCCAAATGAATTCAATCAATCAAACCGTCTCTTTATTAGGAGATACGATTAAGGGGTTAGGAGAACGGTCAAAGGAAATCGGATCTATTATCGAGGTGATTACAGATATATCAGCTCAAACAAACCTTCTTGCCTTGAATGCGGCAATTGAAGCTGCTAGGGCAGGGGAAAGCGGACGAGGATTTGCTGTTGTAGCTGATGAAGTTCGAAAGCTCGCAGAACAATCAGCTGGGTCAGCTCAAAAAATTTCAACATTAATTACCTCCATCCAAAGTGAAACACAATCAGCTATTTTATCAATGGAACAAGCTTTTACTGAGGTAAATGAGGGAATTGGAATCGTAAATACAGCAGGAGAATCATTCCAGCAAATTCAAAGTGCTGTTAAAGAGGTAGCTAGTGATATACTTGATGTCTCATCGGCTGTCCAGCAAATGGCTGCAAGTTCAGAGCATATTCTTAATGCGATTAATATCGTGAATGAAGTCGCGGCCACAGCTGTAACCGGAACAGAGGAGGTTTCATCTGCAACCGAAGAACAGCTCGCATCCATGGAAGAAATAGCTGCGTCTTCCCTTGCTTTATCGAAAGTGGCAGAGGAATTGAAGCTGTTAATTGGAACCTTTAAAGTGTAGATCTGTAAAAGTGAAATAAAGAAAAGGAATATAAAACGTTAAAAAGCCCGAATCTAGGCAGGTTAGACATTGCCAAAGATTCGGGTTTTGCCATATCGGTTATTTGCTGCCAGGTGCGGGCTGGTCAACACCTTTTACCCGATGACGATGGCCATCGCTTTCAGTTGTATAGAAGTCATAATAATGAACATGCATGCCATTGCCGACAGGGATTGCAGGGCCTGAATAAGCTTTGTAATGGTGATTATGACCATCCTCAAAAAGGACATATCCCTCTGTATAATGAATATGATTCCCGTCCTGGGTTTGGATAGGTGGAGAAGTAATATCTAAACACTGATGGACATGTCCGTCACTAACAGAAGTATAATCTACAGAACCATGATTATGATGAGGCACAAAGCCTAGCTTAAAATCATCTTTTCCTACTCTATTCAACGCACTCACCCCAAAAATAATATTTTTCCCTCTAAATGTATATGCACATAAATTGGATAATAATTCTTGAGAAGTTGTAAACAGATCTTAATTTGGAATTAATGGAAGGATTAAATTATGGATGGAGGAGAAGTGGGGGAAATAATTAAAAGTTATTTTTGCATAATAGTTAAACATGATTAAAGATGTTAATCAAGCGATTGATTAATACGTTATTTTTCAAATTCAATCAAACGTTTGATTAATGATCCGTGCTTACAGCCCCAAGCAATTAAAAATTAATTAAACGTTTGTTTAAAGGCTGAAATCTGGATATTAATTAAACGTTTGATTAATAAATTCTTGGTCAAAATTCACGTGTTTAATAAAATATGGAATATTTTTTAGTATGTAACAGAGTGCAAGGTTATTTCGAGCATTAAGGACAAGTTCTGCTAAAGACGATGACGATTTGTTTTACACTTAAATAAAGCACTGCTTATAAATAAATTACCACTTTGATTAGCGGTGAAAATAGCATACCCTCAGAGGATTATGAACTGAGTACTTTAAAATGATGAGTGAACAATAACGGAACCATAGTCCGCTTTAAATTTTTTCGGACACTCATTCCGCTATTTACTAAAAATCCCGCTCCTTCCAAATGCAAGCGGACCCCAGTGTCGTTAATCGATGAAAATCATACAAAATTTATCCATTTTAACCCTAATAGAGGATCCTAAGTCCGATAAACTATGAAATAAAGGCTATTTTGCAAAATAGCGTGACCATAGTCCGCCAATTTGCTCACCCTGAACAATTCTATACGCTTTTTACTTCCTATTTCCATTTAGTATTTTAATATTCATACGAAATCAAGGGTAGTTTGGTCTCCTATTTACAATGTTTCTTCACAAAAACAGAACCACTCATTATTTAGACCCCCCTCTAAATAATTTCTTACAATAACAAATAATTTCCACTAGAATTTCAATCAAACGTTTGTTTAAATGGCTTTTTTTAAAATTTAATCAAACGTTTGATTAGCCGTTTAATGCAACAGCCACAAGGGATTGAGGGTTTAATTAAACGTTTGATTAATTAGGTTTTATTCGGATTTAATTAAACGTTTGATTAAAACTTTTTCCCGAAAATGCCATGATGCCCCCTGTATTTCGAATAATATCTTTCCACATTGGACTACTCATAATAAAGGGAAACCATTATATTTAGGAGAATAATATAATTAAACAAACGGGACATCATTCATACCATGTTTTAAGGGGTGTTTGCTATGGATATACACATACTTGGTAAGGATTCATTAGAAGCTCAGGGAATCCGCTGGATTATTGAATCACATTTAGCAGGAGTGAGGCTGAGTCAGTGGGATACTATTGAGGAGCTAATTCAGTCTGTACATAAACAGCTGCCACAGCTTGTCATAGTGGATATGGATCGATGGGGCCCCGAAAGTGAGCGGCTATGTAGCCGGCTCCAGCAGCTAAAAATTCGCTGGCTGGGGATTTCTTCGGAACGGATTTTTCAAACGGCGTATCGGGCTCTCCGATTTCGGGCGGAGGATGTTTTGTTTCGCCCTTTTTCAGCAGATGACCTAGTTAAACATATTCAACAGCTTCGTTACCAAACGCGTAATGAACAACCCTTCTATTTGAATCAAACAGCTAGTAAACCTAATCCTGATATGATCGATTACCCGGACCTTTTTTTATCAGATAGAAAGTATAGCTTTCCAATCACAATGGTAGCGTTCTTAACACCTAATCCGGATACTCTTCGCCTTGTGTATGATGCCCTGCAGCGATACTCTTTTCCAGGTAACCATACATTATTTGCCCTATCCGATTTTATCCTTTGTGTTCAGGAAACGGATAAGATTGAAATTTTACAGGAGGTTTATCAATCTTTTTTAACGAAGTGGAAGGAAAGGATGGACGAGCCTTTAGCTATTGTGATTAATATCGAGTCGACCGAATTTTCTCTAAAGGCTAAATACCAGCAAACACGGCAGCTGACGAAGAGGATTTTCTTTGAAGGATACGATATTATTTTAGCGGAAAATGATCAAATGCTTTCTAGAGAATTAGACCCCTTCCTCACTCCTCTTGAACAGCGGCAATGGATTGAGATGCTGGAAAAGCAAAATATACGGGCAATTAAGGACTGGGTAGAACATGAATTTCTGACATATGAAAAGCCATACCCCGATCCTGAAATGGTTCGTATTCGTCTAACAAGTGTGCTTGCCCAAATTCGCAGGCATATGAAGTCATATAATCTTCAAAGTGCAACATTAGAAGCTGCTTACCATGAAATCTTTCAGCAAATTATTCACAAACCAGTCATTTATCAAATTGTTCAAGAGCTTCTCACTTTTACTAGCCGTTTGCTTAATCAGGTTGAAGCCCAGCTTCTTCAGGAAGGTCCGCGTTCTCTAGTTGAAAAAGCAAGAGAATTAATAGAAGCAAATTATTGGGATGCAGGATGGAATCTAGCGGCTTGCGCTGAGGCTCTTCGAATCAATAAAAGCACACTTAGCCGGCGTTTTTCAATGGAATCAGGAATATCCTTTAGGGACCTCCTTCATCAAGTAAGAATTCGGGAAGCAAAACGCCTGCTTCAAGAAACGAATTTGCCCTTAGAGGAAGTAGCAAGATTAACGGGCTATTCCCATCAAACGTACTTTAATTCTAAATTCAAGCAGTATGAATCCTGTACACCGTCAGCATACCGCAGCGGTTATAGTAATTTCTAATATGTTATTGAAAATCATCAAGCTAATGAAACATTTTATAAAAAACAGTAATAATATAAAAATCAGTGCAATAAAGTATAAGATTATCATTATTTTATAAATAGTTATCTGAAATTTCCCTATACAATAAAAATATAAACAAAGGGAGGTAAAGATAATGAAAACAGTTGCAAGTGAAAAGGTTGTACGTTACCGAGGAACAGAATTGAATACAAAGGGCTGGCAGCAAGAAGCGGCACTTCGTATGCTTATGAATAACTTGGATGCTGATGTTGCTGAGCGCCCGGAGGATCTCGTTGTATATGGAGGAATAGGCAAAGCCGCGCGAAACTGGGAATGCTTTGATGCCATTGTAAAATCCTTAAAAGAACTCGAAAATGATGAGACCTTACTTATTCAATCAGGAAAGCCAGTTGCTATTTTTAAATCACATACAGATGCACCGAGGGTTCTTCTTGCAAACTCTAACATTGTCCCTGCCTACGCGAATTGGGATACTTTCCATGAACTCGATAAAAAAGGTCTAATGATGTATGGGCAAATGACAGCAGGCAGCTGGATTTATATTGGTTCACAAGGGATTGTTCAAGGAACCTATGAAACGTTTGCTGAGCTTGCAAAGCAGCATTTTAATAATTCACTGAAAAATACGATTACCGTAACAGCTGGACTTGGAGGAATGGGTGGCGCTCAGCCTCTTGCGGTTACGATGAATGGCGGCGTTTGTATTGGGATTGACGTTGATGAAACGAGAATTGACCGTCGAATCGAAACTCGTTATACAGACGTAAAAACAGATTCTCTCGATAAAGCAATTCAGCTGGCACAGGAAGCTAAGTTAGCTGGCAAGGCTCTATCCATTGGCTTAATCGGAAATGCATCAGATATTTTACCAGAAATGATTGCAAAAGGATTTATTCCAGATGTTTTAACAGATCAAACGTCTGCTCACGATCCACTGAACGGCTATGTTCCTTCAGGAATGTCATTAGAAGCAGCTGCAGAATTACGACAAGCAAATCCAGAGGAATATGTGAAGCTTTCCAAGGCGTCAATGGCAAAGCATGTTCAGGCGATGCTTGATATGATGGAAAAGGGCGCGATTACATTTGATTACGGCAATAATATTCGTCAGGTTGCGAAGGATGAAGGAGTAGAAAATGCATTTGCGTTCCCTGGGTTCGTTCCAGCCTATATCCGTCCACAATTCTGCGAAGGAAAAGGACCTTTCCGCTGGGTAGCTCTTTCTGGCGACCCTGAGGATATTTATAAAACAGACGAGGTAATTCTGCGTGAATTTAGCTATAATACCCATCTTTGCAACTGGATCCGGATGGCTCGTGAAAAAATTCAATTCCAAGGCCTTCCATCCCGCATTTGCTGGTTAGGCTACGGAGAGCGTGCACGATTTGGAAAAATCATCAACGATATGGTAGCAAGAGGTGAATTAAAGGCGCCGATTGTGATTGGACGTGACCATCTTGATTCTGGTTCAGTAGCTTCACCGAACCGTGAAACAGAAGGAATGAAGGATGGATCAGATGTTGTAGCTGACTGGCCAATTTTGAATGCGATGATTAATGCAGTTGGCGGCGCAACATGGGTTTCTGTCCACCATGGCGGTGGCGTTGGCATGGGCTACTCACTGCATGCAGGTATGGTTATTGTTGCAGATGGAACGAAGGAAGCTGAAGCCCGCCTTGAGCGTGTGTTAACAACTGACCCAGGTATGGGAGTTGTCCGACATGTCGATGCAGGTTACGAGCTGGCAGAGGAAACAGCGCGTGAAAAGGGCGTCAATATTCCGATGTTAAAAAAAGGGAATGAATAAGTATGGTAAAACCGATTTGGATTAAACATATTACGCAGCTAGCTACGCTTTCTTCGGAAGTTAAGGGACCGCGTTCTAGGGAAGCGATGTCTGAGCTAGGATTAATAGAGGACGGAAGCCTATGGATTGAAGATGGTGTTGTTCAGGCTGTTGGGACTACGAAGGAACTTGAAAAGCTTTACGCCGCAAGGGTACAAGATGCTGAAATTGTAGATGCTGCTGGGCACTTAGTTACCCCAGGGCTTGTTGATCCACATACACATGTTGTTTATGGCGGCAGCCGTGAACGTGAATTTGAAATGCGTCTTGAGGGCGCAACTTATATGGACATTATGAATGCGGGCGGCGGGATTCATGCGACGACCCGCATGACCCGTGAAGCATCTGAAGAAGAATTGATTGAACAAACAACACACAGACTTAATTCTTTCTTAAAGCATGGTGTGACAACTGTGGAAGGAAAAAGCGGCTATGGGATGAATCTTGAAACGGAATTGAAGCAATTAAGGGTGATGAAAAAGCTGCAGGAATCTCATCCTATTGATCTTGTTCCGACCTTTATGGGGGCGCATGCGGTTCCGTCTGATTTTAAAGGAAGAGAAGATGAATTTGTTGATCATTTAATTGAAGAAATGCTGCCTATAGTAGCAGAGGAAAAGCTAGCAGAGTTTAATGATGTTTTCTGTGAAAAGGGTGTTTATACTCCGGAACAATCAGAGCGTATTTTAGAAGCTGGGAAACGATTAGGCCTAATTCCTAAAATACATGCGGATGAAATTGAACCGTATAGCGGGGCGGAGTTAGCGGCCAAGGTTGGTGCCATTTCAGCTGAGCATTTATTGAAGGCATCAGACGAGGGCATTCAAGCAATGGCCAAATCTGGAACGATTGCTTGCTTACTGCCGGCGACTGCCCTTTACTTGCGTGAACAGGCAGCGGCAGGAAGAAAAATGATTGATAAAGGTGTTGCAGTTGCCATTTCTACTGACTGCAATCCAGGATCTTCACCAACTACTTCTATGCCGCTCGTTATGAATCTAGCATGCATCTCTATGAGACTAACACCTGCCGAAAGCTTAACAGCAGCAACCTATAATGCAGCTTGTGCGATCAATCGTCAGGAAAAGATCGGGTCTTTGGAAGTTGGCAAACAAGCAGACATCGTTCTCTGGAATGTTAAAAGCTATCAAGAATTGCAATATTTATTCGGCGTCAACCATGTGAAATCAGTGTGGAAAAAAGGCGTTCAGGTGGTGTAAGAAATATGAAAGAGAATTGGTTTCAAAAGCCGGAATGGTCTTGGAATAAAGGAGAAGGAGAGCCCACTTATGTTCATCATTGGGTTCGTCCTCTTCATGAAATGAAGGAAAAGCCTGATCTGATTTTATATGGGGCACCGATTTCACGGTCCTCTATAAGCGTATCTGGCGCCTCCTTGTATCCGACTGAATTTCGGCGGATGTGGAAAGGCTTTGCCACCTATAATTTAGATGAGGATGTGGACTTATCTGCCTATCGTGTGGCAGATGCGGGCGATGTTGCCATGCATACAACTGATATTTTGTTATCCCATCAGCGCATCCAATCCTCTACAGCATCAATAGTGGAGGCTTACCCGGAAACGGTAACGTGCATGATAGGCGGTGACCATTCCATAACTGCCTGCTCTGTTCGCGGGATTAAGGATGCTTTTCCAAGTGAAACGATTGGGATTTTGCAGTTAGATACCCATCTTGATGTAAGAGATCCTGCTGAACTCGGACCAGCCAATGGGACACCTATCCGGCAATTAATTGATGGCGGCATCGTAAAAGGGGAACATGTTTTTAATATCGGACTGCACGGTTATTTTAATGGAAAGCCGCTAGTTGATTACGCAAAAGAGCATCAGATTCAAATGGTGACTTTAAAGCAGGCACGTAAAAATGGAATGATCAAAACCATTCAGGCTGCCTTAACAAAACTATCAGATCAAGTTGACCGCATTTACGTAACTGTTGATATGGATGTGCTAGATATATCCCTAGCACCAGGTGTACCTGCATCAACTCCAGGTGGAATGACAGCTATTGAATTATTTGAAGCCTTATTGGAAATCGGACAGAATCCAACTGTAAAGCATATTGATTTTGTTTGTTTAGACCCAAGTAAGGATTCCGCTGTGGCAGAAACGGTTAAGACAGGGGTATATGCGTGGATGCAGTTTGTGACGGGGCTAGTAAAAAAGGTCAAGTAGGATTAATAGCATAAATTGATTTTACGAGAAATGGGATCATCTCCTATTTCTCTTTTTATGCGGCCTAGTAATCTATTGGAAGTACCAAATTGACATCCAATATCGGGTTTTGTATAGTAAGTGGCGAGGATTATGATGGGAGTGAATCATTTGATTTCAAACTCTGAATTACAAAATTTAGATCTTATTGATTTAATAAGTGAACGTCATAGCTTGGTCCGAAGAATTTCAGAGAAAGCCTGGAACGATAAAAGTGAGATTTATATCTCAAATTCTGAATGGTATATTATGGCCAGGATTTATAAAAAGAGACCTACTATTTCTTATGTTACAAAAAATGTAAATATTTCTCGCCAGGCGATCCATAAGTTTATTAAAAATCTTTCTGCCAAAGGATTAGTGGAAGTCCATAATGTAGAAAACAACAAAAAAGAGAAGTGTATCCAGCTAACAGCCTTAGGTGAAGAATGCTACGAAAAAAACGAAGCCTTGAAAGCCCAGCTTGAGAATAAAATTGCTGAAAAAATAGGCACTGATCAAGTAAATATGCTTAAAAACTTATTAAAATTAGAATGGGACATTTAAAAGCTAAAAAGAAACTAAAACCCCTCGCTTTGTTAATCTTGTTAACGAAGCAGGGGTTTTTTTAGATCAAAGCAGTCAATATGGAGAAGAATTTATCTATTCAGTTCCCTTAATCAAGTTTATTACCATTTCATTTACCGCATCAAAAGTAAGATTCAATGAAATAGCTAATTCTTTAAACAAAATATTTTGTGTAGAGTTCAAAAGTTTACGATCTTGTTCATAAAGTTTTTTTTCGTTCAGCTCATATTCTATTTTTTTCCTCATCAACGTGTTAACCACTTTAGCAATTTCTTTTCGATCACCAGCATGTACAATTTCACAATAGTCATTGTAACGCATGTTTGCATGTTCAATCCACTTTACCCCTGGATCTTTAAAAGATTCAAGTATTTCATTGGCTTCCTCTTTACGAATTAGTTCAAGCATGACTACTTTATCATTATCTACAGGAGTACTTATCGTTAATTGATGATCATTTTCCATGGGGTGTAATACATAATACGGTCTTGTAATACCTGCAACTGTTTTTTCACAAATATCATCAATTTTACAAATGCCATGTGCGGAATAGATGATTAAATCTCCAATATTAAACATTTGTTCCTCCTCAGATATATTGTCAACTAAGTTAATAATAACTTAACAAAAAAATATTGTCAATTTGGTTGACATTAAGAAAAAATTTTTGATATATTTATGAACATTCGGCTGGTATGCAGGAGGTTACCACGAAAATGGATACAAAATCGCTGATAATCGACATCGCGACAACGATTTTCCAACAAAAAGGAATTAAGGGTGTTGGGTTTATTTAATTTAAAAGGAGATAAAGAGATTTTTATGAATACACAAATTCAAGTGAAAAATCCAAAGATAATGGCATTTATCTTAATGTTTGGTGCATTTATTGGATTATTTGGTGAAACAGCATTAAATATGGCATTATCAAATGTTATGGAGCAATTTTCTATTACAGCTGCAACTGCACAATGGCTAACAACAGGATATTTATTAGTCTTAGCCATTTTAGTGCCGATTTCAGCACTGTTAATGAAATGGTTTACGACTAGACAATTAGTTATTGGGGGACTTATTATTTCGCTGTTGGGAGCGATTTTAGCAGCGTTATCCTTAGATTTTACGATGTTATTAATTGGCCGTTTAGTTCAAGCCATCGGAACAGGTATTCTGATACCGGTTATGACGAGCGTTCTTTTGATTATTTTCCCTGTTCATAAACGTGGAGTTGTAATGGGGCTTATGGGGCTTGTTATTACATTAGGCCCAGCCTTAGGACCAACACTTTCAGGGGTTATTATTAGTACATTGGGCTGGCATTATATTTTCTGGATTAGTGCTATTTTATATGTATTATTGACACTTTTTGCTGTAGCTAAGATTGTAAATGTTTCGGAAATTACAAAACCTAAAATCGATGTTTCATCAGTTGCTTTATCAACAATCGGTTTTGGCGGATTAATTTACGCGTTGGCAACGATGGCAGAAGCAAGCTTCTCATCTCCTAAAGTATGGGCACCATTACTTGTAGGGATTATCGCACTTCTATTATTTGGTATTCGCCAAATGAAAATGCCTCAGCCGATGGTTAATTTACGTGTGTTTAAGTATCCTATGTTTACATTGGGAACAGCGATGATGTTTCTTGGTATTTTAATGATTTTAGCTACTGGAATTTTATTGCCTATGTATCTAAAGGGTGCTTTATTATATAGTGCGATGGTGGCTGGTTTATTATTACTTCCTGGTAATGCCGTCAACGTGGTTATGTCACCGATTGTTGGGACTCTATTTGATAAATTTGGCCCACGTGTTTTTGTCATTATTGGTTCTATTGTTATCTTGATTGCAAATCTCATGTTTGCGTCCGTAATCTCATCAACAACACCTGCTTGGCAGATAATCGTAGCATTTATGATCTTCTTCTTTGGGATAACGATGGTAATGATGCCATCACAAACAAATGCACTTAATCAATTACCGCGTGAATTATATGCAGATGGATCAGCGGCTATGAATACATTGAACCAAGTAGCCGGGGCAGCAGGTACAGCTATCGCGATTACTTTATTTACTGCTGGTCAAAGCGGATATGTGATTGATGTTCCAAATGCTTCCCAACCAGAGGTATTAGCTGCTGGAATAAAATATACCTTCTCCTTTATTACTGGGATTTCTGTAGTTGGGTTAATATGCTCTTTATTTGTAAAAAAATCAAGTGCAGTAAAGGAAAAATCCCCAGCTGCGGTGAAAGCAACAGAAGCAGTACGCGGGTAATAGAATTTCCACTAAGTATCTTTTAAAAGGATATAACAGCTTTTTTCAAATGCTAGAATAGTTTCGAGAAACCATTCGTACAGGTGTTATTTTACGAATGGTTTCTTTTTTCATGAAGAAATAATTTTTTTCGCAATATTATTTATAATGTCTCCTCTGCTCAGAACACCAATGACGCGGCCAGCCCCATTGACTACGGGGAGTTTTTTATAATGATGCCTGGATAATAATCGAATTGTTATTTCAAAATCATCATCAGGTGATACAAAGAGGAGATTTCTTTTTGTCATAATTTCTTTTACTTGTGTATCCAACTTTTCTTTTATTACATCCTCAATTTCCCCATCTTCTATTATATAAACAAGGCCAGCAATACCTATGGGCTTTGGAGACAGGTAGCGTAATATGTCTCCATCTGATACCATACCGACCAAATGACCTTTATCATCAACAACTGGTACACCGCCAATTCGATTGGAATTGAGTAAAGTTAACAATTCCTTGACAGTATTCGAAGGTTTAACAGTAAAAACTTTTGTAATCATAAAGTCTCTTACTTTCATAATAAATCCCTCTCCTTGTATTGTAACCGCATACATTTTTATCTTAACATAATGTTCCCTATCCTTGTAATGATGGAATTTGTCTATTCTATATATTAAAAAAATCACCTACAGCCACTGGTTCCCGCTCCAAGGGT
>NZ_JBALPC010000277.1:0-3874 GCF_036965225.1 Bacillus sp. JJ1474
GAATCATAGCGATTTCAGCATCATTAAAAAAATCCTTAGAAGCAAATGCAGTCATAACTAAAGAACTGATAACTAACAGGATTAATAGGAATAAACCTATCATTTTTAAGTTTACTGAAATAATAGTTTTTAATGTTTGAATTAGTATTTTCATTATCTTCACCCCTATCATCTAGTACGATAGTTACATGATAAAGGTTTCAATTTTAACCCATTTCTCAACACAACAAAAAAAGATCTCCAACGCAATGGAAGGAGACCTTAAAGTATTATTGTAATTTAAGGCTTTTATATCGTATTTAATATATTCGAATAAAAAACGACCCCATGGTTAGGGATCATTTTTCGGTGGTGATATAAAAGTTAGGTAATGTCTTAGTTTATGTATACTTTTATATCTTAGGTGATTTTGTAGTTATAAGCATATCATTTTTTTCTACCAGCTGCAACCTCTAAATGGAAGATTTCTTGATATTTTTTTCCTTCTCTAATATAAAGTTGATTCTCATGTTCGTATAGTTCAACAAACTCTAAGATATTGGCGATTTGAAAATACTTTATAACATCAGATTTAGTTGTTTGTAATGCACCTATCTTTGATAAATCTCTTGAATAGCTACTTAATGAAACCCAGACAGATTTTGTTTTTAAATTTTTAAAAGCTCCAGAGTTATAAAACTTCTCAGAAACCATTTTTGCCTTTTCTCCTAATTCTGCAGTTATTTCATCTATTTCAAATTTGACTTCTTCAACTTTGTGTACATTATTTAGATCAAAAATATCCTCTAAATATTGATGATAATCTGAGAAAACATTGATTACTGGATTGATTCCAGTTTTAGTGGTTAATGAGTAGGTTATTTTTGATTTTTCTTTAACTGCCCTTATAAGTGGAACAAAATCTCTATCATTAGTAACAATTACAAATACATCAATATTATTTATCTCATATAAATCTTTCATGATTCTAATAGTCATTTCAGCATCTGTAGAATTTTTATTATTTATTGAACAATGAAACACTTCTACTCCAAATGAATGAATATCAGTTTGTTCTTTTATTGATAATTCCTTGTCTGTAAAATCGGCAAATGCACAAAACTTTATTACATTATAGTTGACCGCCTCAAATTTTTTCTTTAATTCCACAAAAAAATTTACATCATAAACTGGAGGACACCCTAGTTCCTTTAATCTTTTAAATAGATTATCATAATCAACATATATAGCCACATTTTTCATTTCACAATAACTCTCCTCTCCTATCTTCACCATATTATACCATAATTCGATAGATTGGTAGGAGGTTTGGACTAGTTTTGTTATGGGTTTATGGGACACCCTTATCTAAATTGGAAGCCCCTAGTTGCCCTTACAGTTCATTCATTATGTATTATTTTTTTCTAATATCTTCTAATAATTTAAGTACATCTACATCACTGTCTTTTACCGCTACCTTAATATCTTTCCTTAATTACTTCAATTGCTCATCATGTACTTCATTTTCCTCATAAACTCTAACAACATCATAAACTACACCAGACTTATCAATTTTATACTTCATCATGCAACTACCAACTTACCATGTAAATGCTTCCAAGATTTACCGTAAACAATGTTCCAGATGTTTCTGTAACCTTGTCCATATGCTTCAGCAGTCATGTGGATGAAGTCACTTATCTTATTATCTTCGTCAGATTTCCATTCCTGCAATTGCTCAAGAATCTCGCACACTTCTTCCTCCATTAAACGTCTACCCTTGCCCATTTTGGCTCTTGTATTTTCACGATACTGAGCTTTCCTTGATGACAATTGTAAATTATCAATTCGATTGTCCCACTTCTCGGCCTTATTCGGATTATGATCGACTTCGATCCCTCCACGCTTAAAATACTCAATCGGAATTCCGTAGCGAGAAGCTGCAATCAAACGATGAACCCCATAACCAAAAAAGACCCCTTTCACATTTTAGTGAAAGGAGTCCAACGGTTTTTAGAATAGACTTTGACAGTTATTAACCACAGTCTAAACTAGTCTTATCATGAACTGTACGAAAACCGTAGCAGAATTTTAAATAAAATAAATCAAATTACAGATGTGTCACAGTATCCTATGCCTCAGAAATGTTGATTTAGCAACATTCCTAGATTTGTTTGGCGGGACTGCCTGGGAATCGAACCCAGCTGACCACGCACGGTGGTCACAGATAGTTTTGAAGACTACGGAGGACACCAGTACCCCAATCAGCCCCTTAATTGGACATGTTAATTATAGTATTTTAAGATATAATGAGCAAGGAAATAATCTGTTTTTTTATATTGATCACTTAACTTGTCTGCAATCTGGCAAGCGATTATAATATAGTAAGTATAATGTATTTGAAGGTGAGTATATGCTTAGTGGATGGTTTTTGTGGTTTATTCTGTTCTGGGTTGTTGTCCTTACGGGCTCTTTTGCCATTGGCGGCTTCTTTATGTTTCGGAAGTTCTTGAAAAAGATGCCTAAGGAAGACGGAAAATCGGATATGGATTGGGAAGAATATTACGTGAATGAATCAAAGCATCTTTGGAATCAAGAAGGAAAAAACTTGCTTGAAGATCTTGTTAGTCCTGTACCCGAACTTTTCCGTGATGTGGCAAGGCATAAAATTGCCGGAAAAATTGGTGAGCTCGCGATAAAGGAAAAGGTTTCTTCAATCAATGAGGATTTAATAATAAGAGGATATATTGTTGCTACACCAAAACGAGATCATAAATTCTTAAGAAAAAGATTAATTGAAAAAGAAATAAATATGACTCCATACGAACATTTATTTTAACCATTCTCAAAGGGGAATGGTTTTAATTTTACAAATGCCACAGATTTTCACTAATCTGTGGCATTTACATCTTTATTTTTCAATTCAATAAAGTGAAACTTCAATCAGTGGGGGTTTTCTTTCATCCCCCACTGATTGTTAGTTGAACCAATCGGGCTTTTACGGGCTGTTGATCCCCCACTTAGAAATTTTTGTATTACTCAACTTCTTGAAGTGGGGGTCTTACAGCCCGTTAATCTGCGATAAACTTAATTCACGCTGCAATTTACGATAGTTCATATACATAGCAACTCTCCATGGAACAATCATCCCAAACGCTAGTATCCAAAACATACCGCTAAGCTCCCCGAGATCAATGGAAGAACTCAAAACCAATTTACCAGCTATTCTAAGTATGAGTAAACCAATTAAGATAAAGGCAAATGCCTTTGACCGCTTTAAATATATTTGATTTTCCCTAATTTCAAATTTAGAGGTTTTGATCAGTAGTATGGAAAATATCATACCTACTAAAGTAGCTTCCAAGATTTCAAGGGGCGTTACTCTAAAATACGGAAAAATAAACATGAGGGCACCAGTACTCATGAAAATAGGCGGCAAAATTATTTTTTTGGCTGATGCTGGTTTTTTTGCTGCCTTAATGCGGAGAAACATGACGAATATAGCCATGCCAATGGCGCCAATTGATGAAACAATAACCATATCCATATTTTTACATCCCTTATCTAATGATGATTTATACTTATTATATCGTAATTCCTTATTTGAAGGAATGAAAATGAAATCAATACTGCCTCTGTTTAATCCGAACTACTCTAGATTCGGATTAAACAGAGGCAGCATGTGCTTACAAATTAACTTAATACTCTATTTACGGCCTCTAGGACACGGCCTTCATCAAACGGCTTTACAATAAAATCTTTCGCTCCCAATTCGATCGCCTCTACAACCATCTTTTGTTGCCCCATTGCAGAACACATAATAACTTTTGCACTTGGATATTGCCTCTTAATTTCCTTCACTGCTTCAAGTCCGCTCATTTCGGGCATTGTAATA
>NZ_JBALPC010000277.1:3952-4135 GCF_036965225.1 Bacillus sp. JJ1474
TTTTCACCTTCGCCAACAATCTCATGATTCGCTTTTTTTAAGATCGTGGATAATGTTATCCTCATAAACTTTGCATCATCAACAATTAGTATTCTTGCCATCGCTGTTTCCCCCTCGACAACTACATCGGAAGTTTAATCTAATAATTTCTACAATTAATAGGGTTCATGAACTATATGAGAC
>NZ_JBALPC010000278.1:0-11235 GCF_036965225.1 Bacillus sp. JJ1474
ATACGAACGGATATTCGATTATTTTTTAAAATATATTAGGGAAGGTACTAATTATAGGAAAAGGGGAGGAATTTTTAGCGAGGATTTTGTTAATCAACGTATTAAATGTTTTCACCAAATACAAAAGCCTGCCAAAACAACGGCAGGCTAATATTTTTCTATTTATTATTTTTTTCATTCTCCTGTATTGAGTAGAATATCTCAATAGCTTTAACGACATTGTTTCGGGCAATGCGGGAGGCCTCTTCTTTATTTTTCTCTTCAAGGGCCTTCAATATGGCTTCATGCTCCTCAATAGACTCCGGAGTTAGAATAATGGAGTTGTGAAAATAAAGCCTGCGCACATGTGACAGAAGATTTGAAACGGTACTAGAGATATACGAATTGTCGGTTACATCGACAATGCTTTGGTGAAATTCTTCATCAAGTTTTAATGCCGCGTAAGAATCACCCGATTTTACAGCCTCTGCAAATTGATTATTAAGCTCACGAAGAGATTCAATCTGTTCCTGACTAATAATCGGTGTCGCTAATTCTGTAGCTAAAGCTTGCAGCGCTCCTAATGGCGGCAAGATTTTGCTAATATCCTCTTGGTTTACTGATGTAACTTGAGTTCCCACTCCGGGGTACATTTCAACAAACCCTTGAAAGCTGAGCAGCTGTAAAGCCTCTCTAATGGGAGTTCGGCTTACGCCTAAGCTTTTCGCAAGATCCGCATCATGCAACTTTTCTTTAGGATGCAAAGTCCCGTCAATAATCCATTCTAGAATTTGAGAGTAGGCACGCTTTTTTGCGGACATCCGAATAGGAGTGGAATAATTAGCAGGAATCGGCATATAATTACCCCCTTCGTCATTTTAGAAAATCTCATCATGCCTATAAGTTAAACGCTTACATTTTCAGATAATAGTTTTATTATATTAGACTAATAATAAGAATACAATATATTACAAATAAAATACAACCATTTCCCCTATCAATCTTGTAAAAAGTATTTTTATATAATTTTATTTTCAGAAATATATTGCATACACATAGTCCATATGATATATTTTCTTTAATAAAATTATCAGCCTTTGTATTTTGAGCAGGGATGAAAAGAATATTCAAATAATTTTATCTCCTTTGAAAAAACAAAAATCAGACGTTTGCTTTTACTCAATTTACAATAATAAAAATATTATAATAACTTACTGATCTGATTTGGGATTCATAGATGAATAGACAAAAAAATCTCCCTATCAGAACTGCAGTCCATTATTTATGTAAACAGGAGGGAATTCATTATGTCATCAAGAGGGTCATTTTCATTTTTGATTGCTGCAGGTTTTATGCTATTTGCTTTATTCTTTGGGGCTGGGAACTTAATTTTCCCCGTCATGCTTGGGCAAATGGCAGGTGAAAATGTGTGGGCAGCTAATGCCGGATTTATCGTAACTGGCGTAGGCTTGCCATTTCTAGGAATATTAGCTTTAGGCTTTTCAGGTAAAAGTGATTTGCAATCATTAGCAAGCCGTGTGAACCCAGCTTACGGAGTTTTCTTTACAGTGGCTCTATATTTATCAATTGGTCCATTATTTGCTATACCAAGAACAGGCACAGTTTCTTACGAAATTGGCATTAAACCATTTATTGGTGAAACGAACAGTGTCCTGCCGTTAATCATTTTCTCCATTATCTTTTTCGGAGTTACGTTATTCTTTTCATTAAAGGCTTCTAAGCTTGTAGATATTGTTGGAAAAATATTAACGCCATTATTATTAATTTTTATTGCCATTCTTATTGTTGTAGTATTTATTAACCCAATCGGACAAATTCAAGCTCCTACTGAAACTTATATGGAAAATGCCTTTTTTAAAGGATTCCAAGAGGGCTACTTGACGATGGATGCACTTGCTGCGTTTGTATTCGGTATCATCGTCATCAATACAATGAAAGATAGAGGCGCACAAACGAAGAAACAAATTATGACTTCTAGTATGAAGGTTGCTTTCATTGCAGCTGGCCTATTGGCGGTCATTTATTCATCCCTTGCCTATATGGGCGCATCTAGTGTTGAAGGACTTGGGCATTTAGAAAACGGCGGGGAGATTCTTGCTGCAGTCTCTACCCATTATTTCGGTTCATTCGGGAAAGTGTTATTAGCGCTTATTGTTATTGCTGCGTGTTTAACAACAAGTATTGGTCTGATTACAGCATGTGCTTCCTATTTTAATAAACTAGCACCAAGTATTTCTTATACAAAGTGGGCTGTTATCTTCTCCGTTTTTAGCACGGCGATTGCTAACTTTGGATTGTCTACTTTAATTTCAATTTCCGTTCCAGTTTTAGTAGCGCTTTATCCATTAGCTATTTGCTTGATGGCATTAACGTTTCTACACCCTATTTTCAAGGGCAAAACAGCTGTTTATCAAGGCAGTATTTTAATGACTTTTATCGTTAGCTTATTTGACGGATTAAACGCAGCTGGCATCGAAATTAAAGCGATCAATGATTTATTTACAGCGATCCTTCCAGGATATTCTGTAGGAATTGGCTGGATCATTCCTGCCATCATCGGTGGAATTATCGGATATGCGTTTAGCTTTGGAAAAAAAGAAAGCTTAAAAGCATCAGCAATTGAAGGAAAATAAAAGATATAAAAAGGCGATTCTTTTGTAATGAAGAATCGCCTTTTTTTCATATTAAGATCTTTTGTGGATATTTTCCTTCATTCTATTTGCATACCAGAAGCCAGCAGTCAGTGAAAACGCATCGACAACAATGAGCCATATTGAATCTGTATAGCCTTTATAAACTGAAGCTGCAATTAATGCTACCGTCAATACAAGACCAATCACACGATTATATGCCACTCTCGTAAACAGCACCACTAGCAGTCCCGGCAGCAGCAGAGCTGATAGGTATTTTAATAACAATGATTACACCTTCTTTTTCAAAATGATCAATTAGAAAAGCCAAAGGCACCATTCTTTCCTATAAGATAACATAGAATCCCCTATTTCGATAGGTTTTACAAGATTATTCCACAGGATAAACCGATTAGATCCGCACACACTATTGGTAAATTCGCATATCAAGGAGGCCGGAAAACATGGCTAGAAGAAAGCGGCGCCCTCTCGTACCAGATTCAAGAGGAGCTTTAGATCAGTTCAAGAATAAGGTTATGGCCAATGAAGGATACCAAGTGGACAGAGAGAACCCCGACCATGTAAAGTTTGAAGTAGCGGATGAAGTGGGCGTGCCCCTGCAAAAAGGCTACAATGGCCGCCTTACCTCAAGAGAAGCTGGAAAGGTCGGCGGAAAAATCGGCGGGAGCATGGTGAAAGAGCTTGTCCGAATGGCACAGGAACAGATGAAAAAATAAGCGGACGGTTTGTAAAACTGCCTATTTAGGAATTTGCCTCCTAAATGGTCCTATTAAAGATATGATGGCAATTCAAGGTCGAAATCTTATTTACTAAAGGATATATATAATAAAAAGGATTTCCGTGAATATAGTGGATGGCATAGGGAGGTTTGCCATGCACTATTTTAAAAAAGATATGAACGAAATACAAGCTGCTTTTAAAAAATGGCCTAGGGCGAAAAAGATTGTGCTAATCTCTCTTTTGAGCAGCATCGGGGCCATTTTTCAATCGGCAGGAGGATTTTTACCGGGAGTTGGTTATTTCATTAGCCCCTTGGCTACTGCACCTATTATTGTTTGCTCTATTTTTTCGATTCCACTCGGTCTGGCTTCCTACATATTAACAGCTATATTACTTCTGATATTACAGCCTGCCGAGTTAATTGTTTTTCCTTTTACAACGGGGCTATTGGGGCTATTAATCGGGATTTCCTTTCACCTGTTTCGAAAAAGGTGGATTCATATTTTGAGCGGGGCGGCAGGCCTAATGATTGGAATCTGCCTATTATTATACGGATTGAAATTCCCTGTATTAGGGCCAGCCATTTCCCATCAATTTAGCGTTTCGGTTATCGGCTTAATTTTTATTTTCTCTACTTTTTATAGCTGGATCTGGGTTGTTTTAAGCACTAGACTCATAAAAAGAATCCGAGGTATACTATTTTCGTAAGCTTTCAGATGATACCTGTTTCAGGGAGTTTCTCTAATAGACTAAAGTCAGTGATAAACTCCCCAGTTGATGACCGTTCGGAGCGATTTTTTACGGTGATGGTCATCAGATTACCAAGCTGATGACCGTCCAGAGCGTTTTTCCGCGGTGTTGGGCATCAGGCTGCACAACTGATGACCGTTCGGAACAATATTCAACACCAATGGGCATCAGGCTCCCCAGCTGATATCTGCTCAGTATAATATCCACGATGACTGGCTTCGTTCGTCCAGATTGATGAACTCCCAGAGGGGATATTCCCCAGTAACAGCATTTATCCTAAATTAATTTCAATCAGAGTTAGTTCGCCCTGCTTTAACGCCTCATTGAGTATGCCCTCGAATTCGAGTATATCCGCAGTCCGCACCCCTTTAATACCAAAGCTTCTCGCAAGCTGTACAAAATCAGGGTTTCCAAAAGCAGTTCCAAAATCATTGCCCAGTTTTTTCATCATCATTTGTTCTTCCAATTTCAGCTTCGAATCGTTAAGGACAATGATCACAAAGGACAATCCTAATCTTGCTGCTGTTTCGATTTCTGCAAAGTTCATTAGGGCCCCCCCGTCACCCGTTATGCAAATTACCGGATTGGATGGGCATGCCAATTTGGCTCCAATGGCACCGGGAATGGCTATCCCCATTGAAGCCAATCCGTTGGAGATAATAAGCTTATTCGGCTTCTTTGGCTGATAAGTCCGGGCTATTGATACTTTATGTGAACCTACATCCGATAGGACAATCGTATTTTCACATGTACGCTTTTCAATGACTTGCAAAATGGCTGTAATGGATAAAGAAGATTTGGCTTCGTCATTCAAATGGTAGGCCCGTTTTATTTGCTCTCGTAAATTCCCGGATGGCTCCCACGACTTCGGCTTGATTTCAAACCCGTTAAAAGCCTGCAAAGTCCTTTTAACATCTCCAACCAATTCGTTTTGAATAGGATAATATTCATCCGATTCAGCCAGAACAGCATTAATATGGATAACCGGCACCTTCTTTTTATTCCATTCCTTAGGAAGCTGCTCCACAAAATCATATCCAATAACGATAAGCAGATCAGCCTCTTCGATCCCCGGCAGCACCTCATCCTGCTCGCTGAAGCCAAACGTAAAATAATTTAGCGAATGATCTTTAGGCAAAATCCCTTTTGCTTTCATACTATGAGTAACAGGTGCCTGAAGATGGTCGATGAATGCTTGCACCTCCTTTACGGCTTCCCCCCTAATCACCCCATTCCCAACGATGATAAATGGCCTTTGCCTATTGTTGATTTGGTCAATAGCTGCTTTGATCTCTTCATTTACGGGCGTATAGACTGGCAGCGGTTTGACAGTCATCGCATTGTCAGGAATTTTCTGAGCAGCTAAATTTTCCGGTAATTCCACGATAACAGCGCCTGGCTTTTCCATTTTTGCCTTCTGAAAGGCTTTATTTACTACCTCTGCGATCGTTAGGGAATCCTTAATTTGAATGCTCCATTTCGTTGCTGGCTCGAATATTTTAACCAAATCCAAATATTGATGGGATTCCTTATGCTGCCCTTCCAATCCAGCCTGTCCGATGAACGCCACGACAGGTGAGAAATCAAGAGTTGCACTCGCAATCCCCGTTAATAAATTAGTTGCTCCCGGCCCCAATGTAGACGTACACACCCCTGCTTTTCGAGACAGTCTCCCGTAAACATCAGCCATAAAGGCAGCTCCTTGCTCATGCCTCGTATTCACAAATTGAATTTGCTTAGATCGGGAAAGGGAATCGATGAGATCTAGCGTTTCTTTTCCCATGATTCCAAAAATATATTCCACTCCTTCATTTTCTAAACATCGAACAAGAACATCAGTCGCTTTCATATGATCCTCCTAAATAGATTTACTACTTGCATGAATAGATTGGTTATTTGTAGTTTTGCCTATTATTCTGGAATCATTTATCGTGACTGAATGAAAAAAGGAGGAAGCGAATTGTCACCAACTCTGCTTCCTCTCATTATTATTTTTCAAATACCTTTTCCCCGCCCATATAGGTCGCTTCCACCCTAACCTCATCAATCTGTTCAGGGCTCACTTCAAGAATATCCTTATCCAATACGATAAAGTCAGCCTCATACCCTTGCTTTAATTGGCCGATTGCCGGAATACGTGTGATCTCCTGAGCGGCACGTGTGTAAAGCTCAATTGCCGTTTCCACATCTACGCGCTGATCCTTGCCTGTGTCTGTTCCATCATACGCCACACGAGTGACAGCTGCCTTTATGCTGACAAAAGGATCAACCGGATCTGCCCATGCCGTTGCTGGCGCATCAGAAGAGAAGGCTACCTTAATGCCTGCATCCAGCATCTTTTTAACTGGGTAAGTCGTTTTTGAACGCTCTGCCCCAAGATTATTTAAATAGCTTTCGATTTCAGCAAAAAGGAAAATCGGCTGCGGAACAAAGGCAATGCCCGTTTCAGCCGCACGCTGAATCGCCTGTTCTGTTGGCATAGCCGCGTGCTCGATGCGAATAGAAGGCGCATCCTCCAGCCAGCCCTTTTTCCCGTAAAATGTATCAACGATCAAGTCGATCGCTTGCTCACCCATCGCGTGAACGACTAATTGCACACCATACTTTTCTGCCGCCTCAGCCGCTTCAAGCAGTTCTTCTCTAGAAGTTGTAGAAATGCCGTAGTTTTCATCATCGCCTAGGAACGGAGGGTTGACCCAAGACGTTCTGCCGGACACACTGCCGTCTGCAAACAGCTTAATTCCGCCTATATGAATGGGGTTTTCTCTATTTGTCTTATATTCGTCCAAGATCATTTCATTCTTTAAATCCTCCCACATATAATAGAGGACAGTCCGCTGTTTCAGCCCGTGATCTCGCGCTTCATTATACATGTCTAAGTAGTCAATAGGCTTGTTTAATGCCATAAGATCCGTAATGGCCGTAATCCCACGCTCGAATAAAAACGGACTTAACTTAGCAAGAAGTGTTGCATTTTCTTCTATCGAGCGAGCTGGCATCGCATTTAAGACAATATGCCTTGCACTTTCTCGTAAAATACCAGTCGGTTCACCTTTTACGTCGCGATCAATTTGTCCTCCTGGAGGATTTGGTGTGTACTTCGTAATCCCCGCCATCTCCAAAGCCCTGCTATTGACAGAGATAATATGGCCGCATGTACGTGTTACTACAATAGGAATATCAGGAGCCGCTTTATCTAAATCTGAACGAAAAGGCGCGCGCCCATCCCTTAGCTTTCCTTCATCATAGCCCCAGCCTTCAATCCATTCGCCAGAGCCTATAGATTCACTCCGTTTGCGAATCGCTTGAACCATATCATCAATGGAATAAACAACTGGAGCCATACAGGCAACCTGCTTAGCGGCATTCGCTAAATAAAGTGGATGTAAATGCGCATCAATAATTCCAGGCATAACACGGCGATCTTGAAGATTAACACGCTCTCCTTCCAGTTCAACCAAATCCCCTTCATTGCCAATCCAAGCGATACGCCCTTCGCTCACAACCATTGCGCTAGCATAGGGCTGATCTGGATTTGATGTGAAAATTCGCCCATTATGAAAAATTGTTTTATTCATAACTCCCTCTCCTTACCATTAATGTCTTCACTAGTTGAACGTGATCCCCATTATTCATTTTCTAAAAGTTCTATCGTAGGGTCCTGATCTTTTTTTACAGAAATAGTTTTATAGATAAATGTTCCTAAAATAAATCCAATGATGGCGGGTACAAGCCATGAAAAACCGTTTGTACTCAATGGAAGCATAGAGATAAAGCTTTGTACCGCCGAAAAATGAATGCCGATCGCTCCTAATGTTTCTAACACACTAACAATAAATGTTAAAAGAATCGCTCCACGATAGGAACCAGGATTCGGGATTACTTTTCGGAATAAACCAAGGAAAACTAGAACAATGGCTACTGGGTATAGTGCTAGGAAGATTGGCAGGGTATAGTTAATAATTTTTTCTACTCCCATTGACCCAATCGCAATTCCTGTTAAACAAACAACTAACGCCCAAACACGATAGCCAAATTTATTTTTCGTTAAATCATTTAGAAATTCAGCTATAACAGCAATAACACCGATGGCAGAGGTTAAACATGCTAATGCGATGGCGATTGATAGGGCAACTGCACCGCTACTCCCTAATAGGTGGTTAACTAATTCAGATACAAGAGCTGTACTATCCATATCATTTGGGAACATTCCGCTGCCGGAAGCCCCAATGTAAAGCAACCCGCCATAAACAATCAAAAGGCCGGCGCCCGCAATCAATGTTCCAGTAATCGCAATTTTGCGCATCCCTTTTCCTTTATAGCCATAGCTCAAAATCGCAGCGATAAAAATAGGGGCACAAAAAATCCCAGTAACAACATCACCTGTCTGATAGGCACTAATAAAGGCATTGGAAAATGGCGATTTCAAATCTGTTGCAACAGGAGTTCCAATTGGATTAAATACTCCTTTTCCAACAATATATAGAAGAATTAGCACTAATAAAGGCGTTAAAAACTTCCCGATTTTTTCTATAACATTAGATTTATCCATGGCAAAATAAAAACTTATTGCAAAAAAGACGATAATTGTAACAATGGATGGTACTTGAGGAAATAAAGTGTAAACACCAAGCTCATGAGTAGTAGCTGCCATGCGAGGAATGGTGACAAACATACCAATCCCAACCATGAGCAACAGATTAAAAGCTTTATAGAACCACGGACTGATGGGTCTCGTTAATTCTTCAAACCTGCCTCCTGCGTTTAAAATGGCGATGACAGCTAATAATGGGAGTGCAATTCCCGTAACACAGAAGCCAATCAGCGCAGGAATCCAATTCGTGCCCGAGGCGTTGCCAATAGACGGAGGAAAGATTAAGTTTCCTGCACCGAAGTAAATGGCGAATAAGGCAAAACCTAATATAAGACTGTGCTGGACCGTTTTATTCATATTTCTCATCCCTTTCTTTTACCAATAGAAATCGTTTTCATTTTCCTTTTTGCCTTTGCTCTAGGAAGTTCTTCCCGAGCAAGATATCTTTATAAATGCAATTTGCATGCCAACTTTAATTTTAGTAGCTGTCGTTTTAGATTTTTTGAAGATTCTATGACAAGAAAAGTCTTAAACTGACAGGTTTTTCGACAATTTTCTTTCCATTATAATACTTTTCATTATTTTAAATCATGGAAATATTTATTCAGCCAGCATCATTGGTTTCATTAATGGACAAAAAAAGAGGGGGAAAATTTTCTCCCCCTCCGTAAAAAAATCTTTACTATTACCTTAATTGATACTTGTCCAATTTGTATTTTAAAGATTGCTTGGAAAGCCCTAAACGCCTCGCTGTTTCTGCTATTTTTCCGTTCGTTTCATGCAGTTCATTCATGATGATTGTTTTTTCATAGCTTTCAACTGCATCCTTCAACGGCAGCATCTTCGTATGACTAACGTTCACTTTTGCTTCTTTTTCGGAATAATTTCTAATTCGATCAGGAATATCATCGATGGTAATGAGATTTGAACTCACGTTGTTAAAGGCGTTCTCCACCGCGTTCTTCAGCTCTCTAATATTTCCCGGCCAGCTGTATCGTTTAAAACATTCAAGTGCTTCCTCCGTTATGCCTTCCACATATATATTCATATTGTTGGTGTAAAATTTCACATAATATTGTAGAAGTACTTCAATGTCATCAGGTCTGACTGAGAGCTTTGGCAGATTGATTTGCACGACCCCTAAACGAAAAAATAAATCCTGTCTTAATCGCTTTTCAGCAACGAGAATATCCGGATCCTCATTGGTCGCGGAAAGCACTCTTATATCTAATTGAATATTTTTTTTACCGCCAATCCGGCGAATAGTCTTTTCCTCAATCGCCTTTAGCAGCTTCACCTGAAGATTAATATCAAGCGAGTTAATTTCATCTAAAAACAGCGTGCCCCCCTCTGCCTGTTCAAACAGACCAGGCATATCCTCCGAACCAGTATAGCTGCCCTTAGTTGTGCCAAATAACGTGCTTTCCATCAGGCTCGCTGGGATCGCTCCACAGTTGAAGGAAATAAACGGATTGCCAAATCGCTCACTCAAATTATGTATAGACTGGGCCACAACCTCTTTGCCTGTACCGGTTTGCCCATAAATTAAGATCGTAGAGTCCGTTTTCGCTACTTTTTCAATCTTATTTTTAACAGCTATCATCTGCGGATTAACCGTCACAATATCATCAATTGTATAAATGGTATTATTTTTTCGATATATTTTATGCCCAGCATACTGATCAAGAAATTGAATATCTTCTTTCGTAAAAAAATGCTTTGAAAACTCTATAGCCCCAATTACTGTGTTATCCTGCTTAATCGGATATGTAGAGCTTTTCGATACGAACGTACTCCCCGTTTTCGTGATCATTTGCTGCTCAACTTCACATAAAGCTTCCCCTGTTCTTAACACATTCATAATCGTGCTATTTTCAACAGTCAAATTTTTATAAAAAGACGTAATGTTTTTTCCAAGAAACTCCTCTGGCTTTTGACCAAGCTTCTTCAAAATATGCAAGTCTGCTAAATCATAAAAAATCGTTTTCCCCGTTTTATCAACAACAAGAACATTGTCAAAATCAGATAAATGCTTCAAATTGGGTACATCCATATTCACATTTATCCCTCCCATCGAAAAGCAATATAATATATAAACAGTATACAGACACTTTGAACGAAGACAAATTTTTTTATAGCTTGCCCTAGCTATTAGCAAAAAAATATGAGAACCGACTGATGCCGATTCCCATTGTTTACATTTCCACAAGGCCAGGTGATTTGTGATTTTCCATAATTAGTGAGAATGGCATCCAATATTGACAAATATAATTACTAGCATTTTTTCATAATTTATGAGAATTAATACAATTTCAATTAGATTCCTTTACTATTTGAAGTTGAGTCACATCTAACTATTACTGCCCATTTCTATAATATTGTTATCCCCCCTCTCCTCCCCTAATCAATGCTTTTTCACTACAGTAAATAAAACAGCCCTTTTATTAAACAACTAATTATCCAATAGATTACATCTTTCGACATAGATATTATAAAATTGGGCCTTTTTTAATATTTTAT
>NZ_JBALPC010000279.1:0-3496 GCF_036965225.1 Bacillus sp. JJ1474
AGTTATAACAGTAAAATTTTCCAAAATTCAAAAAAGATAGGGTTGATCAAATGTCTATTCACGATATTTCCTATACGATAGAAGAAGTAGCTTCTTTGTTAAAGGTCTCCAAATTAACTGTATATGATTTAATTAAAAAGAATGAATTAACGTCTTTTCGTGTCGGGAGACAAATGAGAGTGGATTCAAGTGATCTTGAAAGCTATAAAGAAAGAAATAAGAATAAGGGGAATCAGCCAATTATTGATTCGTCTAAAGAAAATCAAGAAATTGTCAATCCTCGCACTTTTGTTATTAGCGGACAAGATATGGCCTTGGATCTGTTTGCCAAGCAGCTGGAAAAAGAAATGCAGGATATTAGACCGCTTCGTTTGTATACAGGCAGCCTAAATAGCCTCATTTCTATGTATAATAACCAATGTGATTTAGTGAGTCTCCACCTATTTGATGGAGATACTGGGACTTACAATATTCCTTACGTAAAAAAAATATTAACAGGGTTTCCGTTTATAGTTATTAATTTCCTTTCAAGATGGGCAGGTCTTTATGTTCAAAAAGGAAACCCTAAAAATATTACTGGCTGGACTGATTTAAATAGGGAGGATATCTCTATCATTAATCGTGAAAAGGGATCGGGAGCACGGGTTCTATTGGATGAACAGCTGCGAATCCATGGTATTCGATCGAAAGAGGTAAATGGCTATCATCTTGAGGAAACAAGCCACTTAACTGTTGCTGGTGCTATTGGGGGAGAAAAGGCTGATATTGGAATAGGAATTGAAAAAGCAGCAAAAATAGTTGGTGTAGATTTCATCCCCTTAATAAAAGAGAGATACGATTTAGTCCTCTTAAAAACGGATGTAAATAGAGAGGTTATTCAAAAAATCAAAGAAATTCTTTCATCCAATGAAATTAAAAAGGAGCTAGGAATGATGGGAGATTATGATTTAAGTGAAACGGGAAAGGTTATTTTTGAAACCTTTTAAATGAAAGAAAGAGGCTGGTCTTAAGCAAAGGCAACAACAATCACCTAAAAGAACAGCCTCTTTTGTATTAACTGAAATAATTATTGTAATCTTTGCTCAACCTGCTGGCAAACCTCATCAGCTGACAGTCCGCTTGCCTCAATAACAGGGGCTTTTGTTACTATGTCATGCATGCCCATAAAGTTATTGTCCATTCCTGTTACTACACAGGCGGAACAATTTTCTGCATCAGCAGCAGACTTTAAGTCCACTACATCATATCCCTTTTCACGAAGTGCATCAGAAACATTCGTTAACGATTGTTCTACCGCAATTTTTTTCATTATTTATTACACCTCCTCCGTTGATAGATTGGCTTTTTTACCTAATTTTTATTCTGTCGTTTTTGGGAATAATTATGCAGGAGAGAAGAAACAGTAAGAAGGGAGGTGAGACCATCATGTCGAAAAGAAAAAAGGATCCATCTAAAGCTGGATTAAGCTCCCCGGAAGTAAAAGGGCAGGGAACAACCAATATAGAAACAGGTGAAAGAACATCTGATTCTACAATTCACAAAAAGAAAAAACAGGATTATTAAAAGGTACATAGTAAAAAACAGGATGGTGCCATTAAGGTTCCATCCTGTCCATAATATTATTTGTACATTTCAGCAACTTGTTTCTGTAATTCAGTGTTCTCTAAATACTCATCATACGTCATTTGCTTATCAACATAGCCATTTGGTGTCAATTCAATAATTCTGTTTGCAATCGTTTGAATAAATTGATGGTCATGAGATGAGAAAATGAGTGAGCCCTTATAATTGATTAACCCATTATTTAAAGCTGTAATTGATTCTAAATCCAAATGGTTTGTTGGTTCATCAAGCAATAGTACGTTCGCGCCGCTTAACATCATTTTTGACAGCATGCAACGAACTTTTTCTCCTCCAGATAGGACACTTGCTTTCTTTAACACTTCTTCGCCTGAGAATAGCATTCTGCCGAGAAATCCTCTTAAGAAGCTTTCACTTTGATCGTTAGGGGAGAATTGACGAAGCCAGTCAACAAGATTTAATTCACTATTTTCAAAGTAGTCAGAGTTGTCCTTTGGAAAATAAGCCTGTGAAGTTGTAACTCCCCATTTATAAGAACCACTATCAGCTTCAAGTTCACCCATTAAAATCTTGAAAAGAGTTGTCTTCGCAAGTTCATTCGTTCCAACAAATGCAATCTTATCATCTTTATTCATAATAAAGCTTACATTATCAAGCACCTTAACACCATCAATTGTCTTACTAATTCCTTCAACACGAAGCAAATCATTTCCAATTTCTCTCTCCGGAGTAAACCCAACATAAGGGTAACGTCTTGAAGATGGCTTAATATCGTCTAAGGAAATCTTATCAAGCAGCTTCTTACGGGAAGTAGCCTGCTTTGATTTAGATGCGTTTGCACTAAAACGGGCAATAAATGCTTGCAGCTCTTTAATTTTTTCTTCTTTCTTTTTGTTTTGATCCGAAGCCATGCGAAGTGCAAGCTGGCTTGATTCATACCAGAAATCATAGTTCCCGACATAAATTTGAATTTTACTGAAATCAAGGTCAGCAATATGTGTACACACTTTATTTAGGAAGTGACGGTCATGGGATACGACAATGACTGTATTTTCAAAGTTAATTAAGAATTCTTCCAACCACTGAATCGCCTTAATGTCCAAGTGGTTTGTTGGCTCATCCAAAAGGAGAACATCTGGTTTGCCAAATAAAGCTTGTGCAAGCAATACCTTTACTTTTTCTCCACCAGAAAGGTCAGCCATTTTTTTCGTGTGCAGGTCTTCACCAATGCCTAATCCTTTTAAAAGAATCGCTGCCTCAGACTCTGCCTCCCAGCCATTAAGCTCAGCAAATTCTCCTTCAAGCTCTGCAGCCTTCATACCATCTTCGTCAGTAAAGTCAGCCTTCATATAGATGGCATCTTTTTCCTGCATGACCTCGTATAGTCTTGCATGTCCCATGATGACTACCTTTAAAGCTTCAAACTCTTCATATTCAAAGTGGTTTTGCTTTAATACGGCTAAACGCTCACCAGGACCTAAATGGACAGTTCCTGTTTGTGATTCAATTTCCCCAGATAAAATCTTTAAAAAAGTTGACTTACCCGCGCCGTTCGCACCGATTAATCCGTAGCAATTTCCAGGTGTAAATTTAATATTAACGTCTTCAAATAGTTTACGATCTCCGTAACGAAGACTTACATTNNACTAACTGTTATCATTTATTTAAATTCCTCCAGAAAACATAATCTATAAAATTATACCACTTTTTTTGAACAATCGCTAATTTCTTTAATAAACAGGGCAGTTTTGACAAGAAAAAAATAAATTAAATTTTACGAAAAAATACAGGAAATGAGCATAAAATATAGAATACATAAAGTAGATCATTTCAGCTAAATTCTATGAAAAAAATTTTAGACTTTTCATAGTTGTTCATAGTTTTTTCATATTTTTCATGTACAATGAACCTATAT
>NZ_JBALPC010000280.1:0-4096 GCF_036965225.1 Bacillus sp. JJ1474
TTTTGAACATGACGGGCACCAAAGACGGCGTTTGATGACCGTTTTGGCCACTTTATGCGCATGACGGGCACCAAAGACGGTAATTCCCGTTTTAAAGTGTTATCAATTTTCCCTTGCTTAGATGATTTGTATCTTCATTTTACTTTGTTTTTCCAAGCTGGTAAGCCATAATGAGATTACTACGGTACATCTCGGAAAGGGGAATTTTATATGGCAGATTTAAATGTTGGCGATAAGGTAACAGCCATTTATAAAACAGGCAAATATATTGGAGAAATTACAGACATTCGGCCGCAGCACTTTCTTGTTCGGGTTCTAGCGGTGGTTAAACATCCTATGCAGGGTGATTTACATAACCCTAAAGATGCAAATGTTCAAATGTTTCATGAACGCAGAGCTTTAGCGTATCGGGAACAAACAAATGTCCCAAAACAAATGGTTAAACCTTTTGACGGTGATATCCCTGAATTTACAGCTTCTTTAAGAACCGCTTTAGATAAAATGATTCAGGAACTTAAAGAAGATGCCTCCCCTTGGGCAGAGCTTAGCCTAAAGAATATCGAAACTCTTGAGAAGGATTATTTTAAATGAGAAAACAAAAAGCCAAATCGATTCATATGCGATTTGGCTTTTTATGCGAATTTATTTAATAGCTTTGAAAAATCTACCCGATCCCCAATAGTGGTCGGCTCAGGCTTTCCAAGGTATTTCTTATCCTTTTCTACTAATCTAAAAATATTATAAGTAGTCATGGCATCATCTAAAGCACGATGATGTTTTCCGGTGCCTTCCTTTCCATATTCCTGGACGGCCTTCCATAATCCTGTTTGATTCTGATCACCAAAAAAACGTTTGTATTCCATTGATAAGTCCACTTCCTTCCCTTTAAAAGGAAAAGGAATTCCAACCTGTTGACAATTATTTCGCAGAACCCTCATATCCATATTCCCCCACGTAATAATAGGACATGGTTGATTTCCACTCATTTCCTTCATCTTTTTGACCAATTCTATAAAGGAAATCCCTTGATCTACCTGCTCTTGTGAAATATGAAGGAATGATTTACACCGTTCTGATAGCTTCGGAAAGCGAACTGGAGAAACGAAGGAAGAAAATTGATCAAGAATTTGGTCATTGGATACTGAAACAATTCCGGCTTCAATAATTTCTGGATAAAAACCTTTGTACCTGCCATTTTTTTCAGGCATAGTAAATTCAAAGTCAATAAATAAATAATGACACTCTTCCCCCATGTTTACACCTTCTTTCATTGAAAAAATAAACGCACGTCATTTCCACTATTATACCATGGAATTTTTTAATTTTTCTGGGTAATTTCATTTTTAAATGAATTTTTATTTGTTTGATTCTGCTGTAGAATAGAGGTTGGAAGATCTGGCAAGTGCTTTCGGAAAGGAAGATGGGCATTGCGTACGTTAACCGGATATTTGATCATAGTTGCCTTAGTTCCATGCTTCCTTTTGCTTATTTTTGCATCTGGTTCTGAAATATCTAAGGTAAAAAGCATTCACCATGTATTAGAAGAAAAAATCAAAATTAAGCACATATCCTTGCCGCAAACCTCCTATATGAAAGCTCAGAATGGCACCATTATCTCTGAAATTCATCGGCCGTTTAACCGAATAAACCTTGAAATTGAGGACATTCCTCCCTTTCTTACCCAATTATTTATCGTTTCTGAGGATCAGCATTTTTACGATCATGTTGGCTTTGATTTAACTTCCATTGGCCGCGCCTTGGCAATTAATATGAAGTCAAATAAGATTGAGCAAGGGGCTAGTACCATTACTCAACAATTAGCAAGGAACCTTTTTCTTAACAATGAAAAATCATATAACCGTAAACTGAGCGAGCTTCTTTACTCTTATGAGATTGAACGTAAATATACAAAGAAAGAAATTTTAACGCTATATATGAATACCATCTATTTTCAAAATGGAGCCTATGGCATTGAAGCTGCATCTGAGCTTTATTTTCAAAAACATACGAGTGAGCTTTCTAAAGCAGAGCTTGCATTTTTGGCCGCAATCCCTAATAATCCTTCTCTTTATAATCCGGTAAAAAACTTTGAGCAGACGAAGGAAAGACAGGAACGATTAATCGATCAATTAAGCAAGCATCAATTAATCTCAACAGAAGAAGGGGTAGAAATAAAAAGAGAACCCATTCAATTAAATATGAAGGATCGAACTGATTTATTTCCTGACTACGTTACATATGCAGAAGCCGAGCTAAAGGAATTGATCGGGCAGCAGGAAGGCTTTACGGAAAAAATACGATCAGCTAAAACGGAGAAAGAGCAAAAAAATCTTGAAGAAATGCTTGAAAAGCGATTAGAGGAAGTTGTGGCATCAGGAATTATTATTGAAACGGCCCTCGATACAGTTATCCAAGAGCGCGCGAAAAGTGCAGTCACTCGAAACTTGCCCTACCCTGAAATCCAGGGGGCTGCAGCAGTAATAGATCATGAAACCCATCAGCTTGTTGCACTTGTAGGGGGCAAGCAATACAAAAAACATGATTTTAACAGAGGATTTCAAGCCTACCGTCAACCAGGGTCTGCGATCAAGCCATTGCTCGTCTATGCACCTTATTTTGAAAGAAGCGATGCATCCTTACGGAAAAAAATTAATGCAAATTCCTTTTGCAAAAACGGTTATTGCCCGCAAAACTATGGCGGCGGCCAATATGGTTTCGTTACGTTAGAACAGGCATTTATACATTCTTATAATACACCTGCTGTCAGAATCTTAGATTCTATTGGAATTGCAAATGGATTTAAAGATCTAGCCAACTTTCACTTCCGTAAGGTTTCCAAATCGGATTATACTCTAGCTGCAGCAATTGGGGGATTTTCATATGGGATGACTCCACTTGAACTTACATCCGCCTACACAGTGTTTGCGACTGATGGGCAGTACCAGCCCGCTAGAGCCATTAAAAAGGTAACGAATACGAATGGAGAGCTTCTTTATAGCTGGAATGAGCCCAAGGTTCAAGTATGGAGTAAGGATACTACAGACAAAGTACGACAGCTAATGAGAAAAACGGTTAAGTCCGGTACAGCTCGTAAAGCCTACCTATCTGCCGGATATTCAGGCGGAAAAACGGGAACAACGAATGATTATAAAGATTATTGGTTTATCGGTTTAACAGACCAATATACAGCAGGCGTATGGATTGGAAAGGATACACCTGAAAATATTGCATACGTGGAATCGACTGCCCCTCAGCAGCTCATCTGGAAGGAAATTATGTCGGGACAATAAAGGGGGCCATACTTAAATGAGCCCCCCTCTTTTTATATTGGTAAGCTTGCGATAAGGCTGTTATACACCTTAACAGCAAGATAAATAACTCCAGAAATAAAGCTAGACCAGAAAAGCACTTGAAAAAAAATGAGCCCAACAAGACCAAGATAAGATAAAGATGAGCTGACTTTATGCACAAAATATAAGAAATAAACAGCCGTGGTCGCTGCAAAAATAATGCCAATCCCCGTAAAGCTGTTCATACTTACTAAAGATAAGAAGCTTCCGACAAAAAATATAACAGCCCCGCTCCGAATTTGCTTTAAGCTGTCCCCTTCTGAGTCTTTAGAAAAGAACAAAAGAGAAAGCTCGTTAATTGTATTCGCGATTAGCTTCAATGCAGCAAATACCATAAAAAATAACAGCATGAGAAGAATGAGCAGTGAAAGCTTAATCCCGCCCTCTGAAAAAAACTCCAGCATACCAGTATAAATACCAGCATTCTTAAGAAAATCAATGAGAACTTTTTCAACCTTTATCGATAGAGTTAGGCTGAACAATATGATAGAAAGCAGCGGAAAGTAACTCATAAAATATGTATTCTTCATTTTTTCTCCATTCGCTTATTCCTAAAAATCTTTATTGGAAGGAATCAACATTATTCAATTTACTTTTTCTACTTCTTCATTATTACGGAACCTGTCGATTTAGACAATAGTTTGATATTCCAGAAACTAATCATAGGAACGAATAATAATACATAATCTATTTGTTCTTACTTTTCCTGAAATAATAATTAACGAAACAGTTTACTAGTTTAAAGT
>NZ_JBALPC010000281.1:0-2738 GCF_036965225.1 Bacillus sp. JJ1474
ACTATTTTTCGTTTGTTAACGAAAAGATTTTGATAGCATATATAAAATATCATCGATCATTAAATTTTGAAATCATTCCCTTTATGCAAGCAGTCAAGGATGTTAATAATTTTCTCCTCTTTTTAAGGAACAATAAATATGAAAATTGTCATCAAAAAATTGATTTATCCATTGGAAATTTCAATCTTTGGACTAGATTGTAGATAGGATGAGGTACCTGCCCATTCCTAGAGGGTCTAATTAATCGTTTGATTAAGAAGAGAAAGAAGATAGCGCGAGAAAGGTTCTGGATACTTTGGCATTGCTATGATAGGCATGACCCAAAAATACGAAGCACTCAAATTTAGTAGAAATCAATGCTGTCGGTCTGTGTTCTTTTATATAAGGAATTGAAATGGTCTCATTTACCTTTGAGATCATTTTTCTTTTTTACGTGAAAATTTGATATTATAAGATTGTGTTATGTTGAGCATTCTTTTTTGCTCTAGTTTTCCACTATAAGAGAGACTATGTAAATTTGAAATTAAGTGGTTCTATTTTAAATGATCTAAGACAAACCATTTTAGCTCGATTGATTTATGCCCTATGAAAGCATAATAAATAGTAGATTCTTTATGTGTGGCATTTACAAAGTAATGAAAAGGACGGTATTTTTCTATGCTAGAAAACAAGAAACGCAAAATTATTCTTGATTGTGATCCAGGTCATGATGATGCCATTGCTATTTTACTCGCAGCAGGGAATCCAAACATTGAATTAGTCGGTATTACAACTGTAGCAGGGAACGCTGAAGTGGAGAAAACAACGAAGAATGCCCTAAAAGTTTGTGAGATTGCCGGCATGTATGATGTACCTGTTTTCCAAGGAAGCGGTCAACCGCTTGTCAGAAAACGCGAAACAGCTCCCGATATTCATGGAGATTCCGGAATGGACGGACCGGTTCTACCAGAGGCTACTAAAACGATCGAAGAGGAACACGCTGTTGATTTTATTATTCGAAAGCTAATGGAATCAGATGAGGATATTACACTCGTTCCTACTGGCCCGCTAACGAATATCGCGATGGCTATGAGACGTGAACCGGCTATCCTATCTAAAATTCAAGAAATTGTCATCATGGGTGGAGGTACGTTTGGCAACTGGACTCCAGCAGCAGAATTCAATATTTATGTGGATGCGGAGGCAGCAAAGGTTGTTTTTGAGAGTGGCGTTCCGATTACGATGATGGGGCTTGACCTTACTCATCAAGTTTTAGCGACTAACGAGGTTTGTGAACGCATTGCTGCGATTGACAATCCCGTTGGGCAATTTGTGAGCGAGCTACTGGTGTTTTTCCGCAAAACGTATTTAGAGGTATTTGGATTCGAACATCCACCTGTACATGACGTTTGCTGTGTAGCGTATTGTATCGATCCTTCTGTTGTTGAGGCGAAAAAGTTGCGTGTGGATGTGGAGACAACCGGGGTTCATACTTACGGAATGACCTTAGTAGATATGCACGGTGTAACCGGCCGTGAACCAAATGTCAATGTTGCCTTGAAACTAGATCATACGAAGTTTTGGGATATGGTCATCAAGGCACTGAAAAGCTACACAGACAAGTAATTTGAAAAAATTTTAAACTGTTGAAATGGGGATTAGTGATGAAAGCAATTATTTTTGATGTTGATACGGGGATTGATGATGCATTAGCGATGTCTTACTCCATAAATTCTCCTGAACTAGAGATTCTTGGGTTTACGACCTGCTTCGGGAACGTACCTGTAGAAGAAGCGACTCGTAATACACTTGTTGTGATCGAAAAATTAGGGAAGAACATTCCTGTTTATCAAGGGGCTGCTCAACGATTCGTGCGCGGCGAAAAAGATTTTTGGTCAAAACATGTCCATGGTGAGGATGGATTAGGCAATACGTTGAAGAACGAACCGATGACTCAAGTGAGAAGTCAATTTGCTCCCGATTTTATGATCGAGCAGGTGAAAAATCGCCCGCATGAAATTACGATCATTGCAGTGGGACCACTAACAAACCTTGCTTTAGCGATCCAAAAAGCGCCGGAAATTATTCCGCTCATTAAAGAGGTTGTTGTGATGGGGGGAGCTGTGGCCGTACCAGGGAATGTGAATGCGTATGCAGAAGCGAATATTATCTCTGACCCTGAAGCAGCTGACTATGTTTTCTCATCTGGTTTAAAGGTTACCCTTGTAGGGTTAGATGTAACCTTGCAAACATTATTGCCAAAATCGAGACTTGATGAATGGCGTGCGACTGGAAAAGAAACGGGTCAATTTTTTGCGGACATGACCGAGTTTTATATCGGATTTTATGAAAGTAATTATCCAGGTATCGGCGGTTGCGGTCTTCATGATCCACTTGCCGTGGGAGTTGCGATTGATTCAAGCTTTGTAAAGATGGAAACGATGAATGTGAAAGTTATTTTAGAAGGGGAAGAGGAAGGAAGAACCGTAGGTCATCTTGAAGGTGAACCAAAGATTCGCGTCTGTACAGAAGTAGATGCAGATCGATTTTTAGAACATTTTCTAAGTAGAGTTGTATGATTTAAGTTGAATTCTTCACTTACCAACACTAGATCCCACAGAAAAGCGGACTGATCTGCTTTTCTGTGGGGTTCTTTTTTTCGTTAACCGAATGGTCACAGTGACGCTAGGGAGATATACAACAATCGTTAGATAGACTTTGCTATTATCTATACAACCATACTAATGTTCACTATTTTT
>NZ_JBALPC010000281.1:2760-2906 GCF_036965225.1 Bacillus sp. JJ1474
ACTATTTTTCGTTTGTTAATGAAAAGATTTTGATAGTTTAAATAAAATATCGTCGATCATTAAATTTTTGAAATCATTTCTTTTATGCAAGCAGTTAAGGGTGTTAATAATTTCCACCTTTTTTTAAGTAACAATGAATATGAAAA
>NZ_JBALPC010000282.1:0-3032 GCF_036965225.1 Bacillus sp. JJ1474
CCGCAGAAGTGGAAAATTGCCCCGATCGGTCAACAGTCGCATCATCTGATGCCTGCTGCAGGTGAAAATTGCTCAGCTACTTTTTTAAAAATAATAAAGTCTATAATTTGTTTTTTAAGACAGAAAAAAGCCTGAAGAATGACAGGCTTGAAGGATTTATTTATTTCACAGCTAAATATTCATCTGTAATATTTTTTATGATTGTATGAACAGGCAATATTTTCTTAATTTCAGACACTCTCGCGCCAGCGAATACGAGGCCATTTTCTACGTCCCCGCCTACGGATTTTAATAGTGAATCTAGTGTACAAAAGCGGTAGGAGCAGTTTTTTAAACAATCATGGCATTTATCGATTTTTAATTTTCCGGTTCCTGAAATTAAATCGGTAAACTTGTTCTTAATGGCTCTTCCTTGCAGGCCAACCGTGGTTTTAACTAGGATCGTATCTTCTTTTTGTGCATTCACATATTTTTCTTTAAAGGATAATGGGGCGTCACATTCCTCACTGGCAACAAACCTTGTACCCATTTGTACCCCGGAAGCTCCCATTTGAATGGCTCTAGCTACATCTTCTCCGGTTAATATTCCACCGGCTGCAATGACTGGAATGTTTACGGCTTCAACTACTTCTGGAAGGATTTCAAATAAAGGACGGTCTGTTCCTAAATGGCCGCCCGCTTCGCATCCTTCAACAACAACAGCAGACGCTCCCAATCTCTCAGAAAGTCTTGCTAGCTTAGCTGTAGAAACAATCGAAATAACAGGAGTTCCACTCTCTTTTCCCCAGGAATACATATCGCGTGAAATTCCTGCACCTGAAATAATAAAATCTACTTTTTCCTCTATAGCAGCCTTCATTTTTTCGGCAAAATCATTCATTGCAAATAATACATTAACGCCAATATAGCCTTTTCCAATGATCTTTTCCTTTGCCTTTCTAATATGAAACTTTAGTTCATCTGTTGAAATTCCTGTTCCTGATATAATTCCAATCCCACCTGCGTTTGCAACAGCTGATGCAAGCCCGCTCAGTGAAATGCCAACACCCATACCTCCTTGAAGGATGGGAACTTTCGGTTCCATATGGCCAATTTTTAATTGTGGTAAGTTCAAAGTATAACCCCATTTCAATTGTTTAGGAATGATTTGGTTCATGCTTTATTAAAGTATCATGGTTATTATTAAAAAGCTGTGATTAATATTACTAGGTACTAATAGTTACTATTAATTTTTTGACTTATTAGTAAAAAATTAATCATTTTATTCCTATGGAGATACTTATTTTTTATAAAAAGTATGGTATATTCAATATCGGGAAAAACAAAAGTAGAACCCATTTTTATGTTTTTATTAATTTTGAAAGTGTTATGGAGCTGAGAATATATGTTGCATCAATTTTCAAGAAATGAGCTTGCTATCGGTAAAGAAGGGTTAGACATCATGAAGAACAGCACGGTTGCTGTTCTTGGGGTAGGCGGAGTAGGAACCTTCGCTGCAGAAGCGTTAGCCCGGTCAGGTGTTGGGCGTTTAGTATTGGTTGATAAAGATGATGTTGATATAACAAATGTAAATCGTCAGATCATTGCCTTACTTTCTACTGTAGGACAGCCAAAGGTTGATCTAATGAAAGAGCGGATCAAAGATATTAATCCAGAATGTGAAGTAATCGCTCTGAAAATGTTTTATACAGAGGAAACGTACGAGCAGTTTTTCGAGTATGGTCTTGATTTTGTCATCGATGCATCTGATACCATTTCTTATAAGATTCATCTAATGAAGGAATGCTTAAAAAGAAATATCCCTATGATTTCAAGCATGGGGGCTGCTAATAAGATGGATCCAACCCGTTTTCAAATTGCTGATATTTCTAAAACCCATACAGATCCAATTGCCAAGGTTATTCGTACTCGCTTGAGAAAAGAAGGAATTCGTAAAGGAATCCCAGTTGTATTTTCAGATGAAAGTCCGATCGTCATCCGTGAAGATGTCAGAAAGGAAGTTGGTAAAAACGATGCTACTATCCGAAAAGCAAAAATGCCGCCTTCCTCCAATGCATTTGTCCCATCTGTAGCTGGATTAGTTATGGCTAGCTATGTTGTCAGACAACTTCTGATAAATATTCAAGTGAATCGTGTGAAAGACGAGAATAAATAATTTAAAAGTACAGTTTATGTTTAACGGGTTCGGTCTCTAGAAGTGCATAACACCAATTCACAACTGAATTCGCACAACAATTCGCATATGTTTTAACAAAAAATTAACAACAGAAAATACAGTCAATTTGGTATAAGTAGTTTAGGTTTGAAATAGAAAATGAGCTTGGAAATAGTATTCCAAGCTCGGTTATTCTATATTGCTTCGCTAATTCTTTAACCAAAATTTAATATCCCTGAATTTCTTTTATGCTTCTTCCCCCTATAAAGGCGTGTCCCATTTTCAGTTTTGCAACGTTCTTAAATCCATATTTTTGATAGACTTTTTCTATTTTTTCGTTAATAGGAAACACCCAAAGGTTTTCTAGCTCCTTCTTAGCAACTTCTGCTTGAATATAATGAATCAATTCACCGATTAATCCTCGTCCCCTGTATTCCTCTAGAGTTGCAACACTTTCCATCCGTGCCTGATTATCATTGATAAAAATACAAGCTGTTGCACAGGCAATTCCATCATACCGAAGTAAATAATGTATAAAACTAGGATGATTAAAATCTACCTCAAAAGCCTTTTCCCTAACTGCTTTGCCTCCAAATTCTGTAATACTGCATTCAATATTTAATGCTTCGGAATAATTCATTTTTGTAACCAATTCAATAGAAATTTCATTGCGTTTTTCCTTTTCCAAAACCTTTTGTTCCCACATTTGAACAGGACTGATTAATTCTTCGAATCCGAAATGATTCAATTTTAGTTGGTTAACTAATTCTTGTTGAGCATCTAAGTTATAAATATAAAATCTAGGTATGATTTTTCTAGAATTATAAAATTTTTTTACTTCATCAATTATTAACTTTGGATTATCAATAGCATCACT
>NZ_JBALPC010000283.1:0-6550 GCF_036965225.1 Bacillus sp. JJ1474
ATGATATTATGAAAAATATTATAGTAACACTATAAAAAATAAGGTAAAACCTTAAAATTATAGTTTAACTATAAAAAGTGTGTGAAGAAAGGATCACCTAGATGGACGAAATTAGTGCAAAGGTTAAAGATCTTAGATTAAAAAATAGTGCTACATTGAAAGAGTTAAGTGAAAAAACTGGACTTTCTGTAGGATTTCTTTCTCAGGTGGAAAGGGGGACATCCTCGTTAGCTATCACTTCGCTTAAAAAAATTGCAGATGCATTTGAAGTAAATATGACTTATTTTTTTGAGGATCAGCATGGACAAAACTATGCAGTCAAAAAAGCTGATCAAAAAACTTTTAAAATGGAAGGTTCTCCTTCCAAATATGTAAGGTTAAGTGGAGAAATTCCAGGCAGACAACTAGAGGCTTTAAGAGTAACCCTAGCGCCGAATTATAAAGACAGTGAGGTATTTAGCCATCACGGCGAGGAGATCCACTACGTATTAGAAGGTACGGTTATTTTCAGAGTAGGTGATAAGGAATATCTTTTAAGTGCAGGGGAATCTATTCACTTTCCATCTGAGAAACCGCATCAGTGGGAAAATCCGCTGAATCAAGAAACTGTATTATATAGTGTTTTGACGCCTGTAATTTTTTGAAGATTTTGACTTGTGGAAGGGATGGGGAAAATGAGAGTTGCAACTGATATTGGCGGTACTTTTACTGATTTAGTATATGTAGATGAGCAAGGAAGGTTTGGAGTTGCAAAAAGCCACACAACACCTCCAAATTTTGAGCAAGGTGTAATCGATGTCATTTCAAAAAGTGAAGTAGATCAGGAAGCCATTACAACCTTTATTCATGGCACAACTGTTATTATTAATGCGCTTACTGAGAAAAAAGGAGTAAAAACAGGTCTCATTACAACAAAGGGCTTTAGAGATGTACTGGAAATTGCCCGCGGAAACAGACCTGATTTATTTAATGTGCGTTATAAAAAGCCTGAACCTTTTGTAGAGAGAGCTTTAAGGAAGGAAGTAGAAGAAAGACTCAATTATAAAGGTGAAATACTAACACCCCTTAATAGTGATCAAGTAAAGGAAATTATTGAATATTTCAAACGGGAAGAAGTAGAAGCAATTGCAGTAGCATATTTGCATTCATACGTAAACCCAATTCATGAGCAGAAAACTGTAGAACTAATTAAAGAGCTTTGGCCAGAAATCGCTGTAACGGCTTCCCACGAAACAACAAAAGAATGGCGCGAATATGAGAGAACAAATACAACCATCCTGAATGCTTATGTTCAGCCGATAGCTTCTAGTTATATAGAGCGTCTCCAGAATAAACTCGAGGAAAATCAAACGAATAGCAGGAACTATATTATGCAGTCAAATGGGGGAACGACAACATTTGATCAAGCAAAAAAACTTCCAATTAACATGGTTGAATCTGGTCCAGTTGCAGGAATTTTTGGAGCAGCGGTTCTAGGAGAACTGATTGGCGAAAAAAATATTATTGCCTTTGATATAGGCGGAACAACAGCAAAATGTTCATTAATTGAAGATGGTGAAGTAAAAGTAACAACCGACTACTATATTGATCGTAATTCTAGGAGTGCAGGGTATCCAATAAAAGCGCCTGTAGTTGATATTGTTGAAATTGGAAACGGCGGAGGATCTATTGCGTGGATTGATGATGCAGGTTCGTTAAAGGTAGGACCACAGTCAGCCGGAGCATTGCCAGGACCAGTTGCGTATGGACAGGGAGGTACTAAACCTACAACTACAGATGCAAATCTATTTACAGGAAGACTTTCAGCTAAAAACTTTGACTATAAGGTAGATGTTTCAAGGGTAAAACAAGCCATTGAAGAAAATGTCGCCAACCATTTTGATATTAGTCCAGAAGAAGCTGCACTTGGCATCATCCGTATTGCTAACTCTAATATGCTAAATGCATTGAAGTTAATTTCGATCAGAAAAGGGCATAACCCTAGAGAATTTACATTAGTCGCTTTTGGAGGAGGAGGATCTATGCATGCTCCTGCCCTTGCAAAAGAACTAGGGGTAAAAAAGGTGGTTATTCCATTAGCATCTCCTGTATTTTCAGCTTGGGGTATGCTGATGACAGACCTCCGACATGACTATATTAAAACATATATAAAACGAATCAATGCTATTGATTTAAAAGAAATAGCAAATGAATGGCACACGATTGAAAGTAATGCATTCCTGCAATTTGAAGAAGAAGGCGTTGAAAAACAGAGAGTGATGTTTACTAGATTTGCTGATATGCGTTATGTGGGACAAGAACATACTGTGAAAGTTCCAGTGCCTGGCGGTGAATGGACTAATGAAGATATTCATGAAATAGTAGACAAGTTCCATGAATTGCATGAGAAAAACTTTACCTTTAAATTGTTGAATGCACAAACAGAAATAGTAAGTCTTCACGTAACTGCCTTTGGAAAAGTTACAAAGCCAGAATTACAACAGAATGAAAAGGAAGGCAATATTGAAGAGGCACTTAAAGAGATTAGACCAGTCTATTTTGAGGAAAGAGGCTGGATAAATACAAAAGTATATGATCGTAGTAGTTTGCCAACAAATGAAGTGATACAAGGGCCTGCTATTATTGAAGAGAAGTCAGCCGTTACGGTTATTTATGAAGGGCAAAATCTTTTTGTAGATGGTTATGGGAATCTAATCATTACTACGGGGGTTGAGTAATTATGGTAAAGACAAATGTGAAGGTAGATCCATTTACTTTAGAAATTGTAAAAGATTCCTTACTTGCTACAGGGGATGAAATGTTTTATGCACTTGCACGCACTTCAATGAGCCCTATTATTTATGAAGTTCTTGACTACGCAAGTGGGTTAACAGATTCTAAAGGACAGCTTTTGACCCAGGGGAATGGCGTAACCGGATTTATTGGAATGTTAACCTTTATGGTCAAACAAACAATCGAGAAATTTGGTAAAGACGGCAACCTAAAACCTGGAGATATTATCATCATCAATGATCCATATGGCGGCGGCGGATCTCATTTATCCGATGTTGGATTAGTTATGCCGATCTTTCACGAAGGTGAATTGATCGCATTTTCAGCAAATAAAGCTCACTGGACGGAAGTGGGTGGGAAAGACCCAGGCTCATTCACTAATGATGCAACGGAAATTTTTCAAGAGGGACTCCAGTTTCCATGTGTGAAACTATTTAGTGAAGGCATTGTTAACCAAGGACTTGTCGATGTATTAGAGGCAAATGTTCGATTTCCTGAACTTTCTCTTGGAGATATGTGGGCACAGGTTGCAGCATTGAAAACAGGTGATAAGAGGGTAAGGGAATTATGTGATAAGCATGGACGAGATATTATCCAAGCTTCAATCGATTATTTACTCGATCATGGGGAACAGTTGGCTAGAAAAGAACTTGCTAAATTGCCAAAAGGTACCTTTGAAGCTGAAGATGTAATTGAAACAGACGGAATTGGTAATGGACCGTTTCCTATAAAAGTTAAGGTAACAATTACTGATGACGAGTTTATTTGCGATTTCCGCGGCAGCCATCCGCAAGTGCCTGGAACTGTGAATTGTTCATATACAGGTCTTGTGTCAGCGGTACGAGTTATTTTTCTTGCGATGACGAATCCATCACAAGATGTCAATGATGGGGTATTCAGACCATTAAAAGTATTGGTAGACCGGAAATCTATTATGTCAGCAGAGCGGCCAGCTCCTGTTTCTAATTACTTTGAAACACTTTTAGGCAGCTTAGATTTAATCTGGAAGGCGATGGCTCCACATTTACCGGAAAGGCTTGCAGCCGGTCATCATTTATCTGTATGTTCCGTAACACTGACAGGATTACATCAAGATACGAATGAACCGTTTTTAATTGTGGAACCTTCAGTCGGCGGTTGGGGTGCAGCAGAAGGACAAGATGGTGCTGCTGGACAGTTCTGTGTGGCTGATGGTGAGACATACAATGTTCCTGTTGAAGTAGCTGAAACTCGTTATGGAGTTTTAATAGATGAATATAGTTTGAGAACAGATGGAGCAGGATCCGGGAAGGCAGTTGGCGGTTCTGGAGTTATTCGTTCGTACAGAGCTTTAACAGATGGTCAATCTGCTACTATTACTTACGGAAGAAATCAAACAAAACCTTGGGGTGCGAATGGAGGCATGGATGGGTCCAATAATGAGTTCTATATTGAAAAGGCAACTGGGGAAATTGAAGGACCATTTGGAGTATATGCCCGTTATCCATTGAATAAGGGTGATGTCGTTAAATTAATGACTGGTACAGGAGGTGGCTATGGAAATCCTCTTGAACGTCCAGCCCATCTTGTTGCTAAAGATGTAAAAAGTGAATACATTACGCCAGAGCAGGCACGAGAGGTCTTTGGAGTAGAAGTAGATTTACAAACAGGAGAATATAAAGAATTAAGCATTCGCAGTTAGAATAGGAGGGAAAGAAATGAAAGTTGTTCAAGAGACAAAAAGTTTTGATGCTACTAAAACGATCATGGATACCTTTTTTCATGATGAAAGAAAACATGCAGATATCCAGTTTGGAAAAGTAAGTATTGCACCAGGGGAACGTGTTCCAGTCGAAGGATTGTCTTGCCATGAAGGAAATGAATATTCATTTATTGTAAAAGGAAGCCTAAAGGGTGAAAGTGGCGGGGAATCCTTTCAGATTCAAGCGGGTGAAGCAACCTTTATTCCAGCAGGTGAAGAACACTGGTGTCTTAATACAGCACAAGAACCTTGTGAAATTGTATGGGTATTAGTTAAAGAATAATAGAAAGACATGGGGGCGGCTATTATTGCTTAGGATGAGTGCAAGTCTATTAAATTAATTGACAAGCGCCCCCTCAATATATGAATTTAGCTCACATAACGCTAATGATCTTACCTAGATAACCTCCTTAAGGAGGGCTCCTTTCATAGTTCTGCAAAAAAATTAACATTTCACCAGGTCCAATACACACGATAATTAATTCATCCAGAATGATATTCATAATAACTTTGAATAGAAGAGAGGAATTAACGTGAGTAAAAGAATTCTATGGATCAATCCAATTACTACAGATTTATTTAATCAAACTTTTGCAGAGGAATTCCAAAAAGTAAAACAGCCTGACACAATAGTTGATGTTGTATCTTTAGTTCCTGCAAATGGTCCCATTCATCTTGAATATAACTGTTATGAAGTAATGATTATGCCAGAATTACTAAAATTAATTAAAAAAGCTGAAGAGGACGGATATGATGCTGCGATAATTGGCTGTTTTTATGATCCAATCTTAAGGGCTGCTAGGGAAGTTTCAAAGAAAATGGTAGTCACAGCACCAGCAGAGGCCAGCTTGCATATTGCGACAACATTAGGTGAAAGTGTTTCTATCGTAGTTGGGAGAAGAAAATGGATTCCAGAGATGAAAGAAAATGTCCACAAATATGGATTTGCAGACAAATTAGCCTCATTCAAATCAATTGATTTAGGTGTCCATGATTTTCAAAAAGACCATCATGAAACATCTAGCCGCATAAAACAAGCTGCAAAAGAGGCGGTAGATAAAGATGGTGCAGATGTCATAATCCTAGGCTGCACAATGGAATTTGGATTTTATAATGAGGTTCAAAAAGAAATAGGTGTTCCTGTTATTGATGCAAGTTTGGCACCGCTAAAATATGCAGAATTCTTAGTTGAAATTAAGCAAAAGTTTAATTGGAGCCATAGTAAATTAGTAGGTTATCAGTCTCCACCAGAGAAAGAAGTTTTCCACTGGGGGCTATTTTAAGGATTGCTGTCAGTAAAAAGAAGGGCAAAAAACGAAGATAAATTACTGAAAATTCAGTTATAATTGGGGGTTTTTACCATGGTAAATGGTGCATTAAGAAAAAAAGCTGAATCAGTGGTGCAGGTAGGCGAACTATTTAAAGACATGCCATTTAACAGCCGACATGCTTTTGTAGGGATGGTTCTATTCTTTGCCTTTGTAGTTGAAGCGTGGGAAATGATGATTATTATCTTTCTTAGTGGGGAGATTGCAGCTGAATTTAGCTTAACAGCAGTACAAACAGGTTCAATCATTGGAGCTATCTTTTTAGGAATGATTCCCGGGGCTTATATTTGGGGATTCATTTCCGATAAGATTGGCCGTAAAAAAACAATGATGTATAGTTTATTGCTTTACACTTTATTTTCTTTAATCAGTGTGTTTTCTGTTAACTTTGAAATGCTGTATGCAGGCAGGCTATTAGCAGGCTTAGCATTGGCAGGAATGCTAGTTTGTATTTTCCCTTATTTTGAGGAAATGCTTCCTGTGAAACAACGAGGAAAATATGGCGGTTATTTATCAGCAGGTTGGCCAATCGGAGTCCTTATTGCTGTAGGAGTTACGGTTTTATTTATGGAGGTTGAAGGTGCTCTTGGTGGCTGGAGAGTTGTCCTATTTATCAGTTCTTTAGGTGGATTATGGGCATTTATGCTGCTGAAAATCCCTGAATCTCCATACTGGCTGGCTGGTAAAGGGCGCCAGGAGGAAGCGAAAG
>NZ_JBALPC010000284.1:0-8107 GCF_036965225.1 Bacillus sp. JJ1474
ATTAAAGACTATTTTAAAGATTTTATTGAACATGATCTGCATCATAAGGAACAGGTGAATCGGGTTATTGGACAAATATCTTCAAACTAATGTTCGGAATGTAGAAAAAGCAGGCGGATAGCCTGCTTTTTCTATTTCAATAGTGACCAAAGCTATGAGAAAATTATTCACGAAATCTTTTAAATTATTTCAAGAAAAATTTCCTATTCGTGATATAGTAATAGGTATAATTGTTCATTTCATTTACAGGAAGGGCGAAGTTTGCGTGGAACATAAAAAAGGAATATTGTTGGAAAGCGGAACAAATGAATTGGAAATTGTTGAGTTTGGTATAGGGAAAAATAAATTTGGAATAAATGTGATAAAGGTAAAAGAAATCATTAACCCTGTTCCTGTTATACAAGTACCTCATGCTCATAAAAATGTTGAGGGCATTATTGAATTGCGAGGAGAAGTGCTTCCTGTTGTCAATGTAGCTACCGCATTAGGTTTCCCCCCATCTGAGAATCCTCAGCAGGATAAATTTATTGTCGCAGAATTTAATAAGCAAAAAATCGTTTTCCATGTACATAGTGTGACACAAATTCATCGGATTTCTTGGGATCAAATAGAAAAGCCGTCTGAAATGTATCAAGGTCCTGACAGCCAGATTATTGGAGTCATCAAGCTTAATGGAGAAATGATCTTATTATTAGATTTTGAAAAAATTGTTGTGGAAATTAATCCTGAAACGGGGATCAACGTTCAGCAAGTTCAAAAGCTTGGGAAACGGGAACGATCTAATAAACGACTAGTGGTGGCAGAGGATTCTCCATTATTACGTAAGCTTCTACATGATACGTTAAAGGAAGCTGGGTTCCAATATATAGAGTTTTTTGAAAATGGCCGTGATGCACTAAATTATTTAGAAAACATCATTCAAAGCGGAAAGAATATTGTTGATGAAGTTCAGCTTGTAATTACAGATATTGAAATGCCTCAGATGGATGGGCATCATTTAACGAAACGTATTAAAAGTAATCATGAATTAACAAAAATACCTGTCGTTATTTTTTCTTCCTTAATTACAGATGATCTTCGCCATAAAGGGCAAATGGTTGGAGCAGATGCACAAGTAAGTAAGCCTGAGATAGCTGAGCTTGTCCTGCTTATTGATAAGATAGCACTTTAGGATGACAAAAAGAAATAGGAAAAAGCTAGGATCCCTTAATAAATGGGACCTAGCTTTTTATTTTAAAAATAACTTTCTCCCAGCTTTTTAAATACTGGTTTATTATATGACCGTTTTTTATGTGATGGGGTGTCATTAACTTCCTTAAGTCCTGTATAAGATATTAGAAGTTTTTTGGCTTGGTTTAAGGAGAGAGTGGATCTTGGATTTCGTATATGATCATTTAATTTTCCTAAATGTGGCAGTTCAGCAAAGTCGGCTTTCGATGGCGGCAAATGAAATGAATAATCACCACATTCAACAAGTACATCTGATTGCTGCTGACTATATTTAGGATTACCTGAGAAATGAAGCCCCACCTTATTAGCTTTCCCTTCTCTAATAAGCTTGTGTAATGCATTCTGTTTCAGCTTATATAGGAATTTTGGGTTCGTTGCTGTTTTTGCATGGCGATTAACGGTGAAGATTGCTTGTGAGAGGTTTTCAACCGTTGGATGTAAATGATGAGGATTGTCTTTCTTTTCCGAGTTCAATAGTATGACTCCTTTCAAATATTTAGGGGTATATTGCTATTATACCCCTTTTTTCAAAAAAATGAAAATAAAATAGATAATATATTCCAGATTAACGGAAATTCCTCTTAGTAGTAGAGTCTATTACAAAATTTATTAAGTTGTTTTCTGTAAAACTTCCGTTTCATGAGTAACTATTGGTGTCTTCAATTTTTGTACAATGAATAATAATACGAAGCTGCCTAATAAGCATGTTGCAAGGCCAGCACCAATTAAGACAGCAGGTACACCAACTGCTTTTGCTATAAGAGCTCCTGCCGCAGGAGCAATTAACATTGAAAAGGTCTGTAAAGACATGGCCGCAGATGATACTCTGCCCATCAAATGTTTTGGTGTTTCAGACTGCAAGACAAAGCCATATGGAACAGCCTCTCCTGAGCCTAGTAATCCTAGAAAAAATGCGCCAATTATCCAGAGATAGGGTGGAAGCTGTATGAGACCCATACCTCCTAGGCCAACTAGGATTATCAGGCTCCCGCTTAATAGAGAAGCTCCTGACATGAAATGAATGGGTTTAATTCTCCACATCGTCCATTGCCCTAAAATAAGAGAACCAATAACACTGCCTAACCCTACTCCGCTTATGAGCAAACCAAAATTCCCTTGAGAAAACCCGAGAAGTTGAGCAATAAAGACAAAGAGACCATCGTATAAGAAAATAATAAAAAAAGCGACTGAAGATAAGAGGATTGAAATTTTTAATAGGGGAGTTCTCGCAATATGTTTAATTCCTTCTGTTAATTCTCTCCAATAACTACTTTGTTTTTCAATTGTATTTTTTTCAGAACTATGTTTAACAAATGAGTCTTCATCCAGTTTTGGCATACTGATTAAAAAAATGATCGCAATGATAAAACCACAAGCTTCAAATAAGAATGGGCTCTTTACTCCGAATAGGGCAATGATGCCTCCTCCGAGTGCAGGGCCAATAATTTTCATCGTATTGACAGAAAGCTGGCTAAGTGTAACAGCTTCAGGCAGCTGATCTTCGGGTACTGTCATTCTTATCGTACTTTGTCTGGCTGGGTCGTATAGTGCAGCAACGGTTCCTTTCAAGAAAACAAAAACAAGCAGGTAGTAAAGATTTGGTGAAAAAAACAACCCTAATACGAAGACAATTCTTAAAATTAAGCATACTATCATCATCTTTTTCTTCGGTAAGCGATCAACAAATACACTTGCAAATGGGCCAATAATAACCCATGGAAGACCTAACGTAATAATGACAGAAGCAATTGCCGATTCATCAAGTCCCCAATGATAGGCTACTATTACTTGTAATGCAACGAAATCAAGCCAATTTCCTAAATCTGAAAATACCTGTGCTCCAAACAGGGAGCGAAAGGGAGGGAATTTAAGAGTCTTAAACATGCCTGTTTTCATTTTTAGCTCTCCTTTTTTCTAAAATGGCTTCTCTTCGCCTTGCTAAAAGCTTATCCATGTTGTTATTCGGGTCCTGGCCTTTTGGAAGATTATCTTCTTCCAATGCGAGAACGGTTTCCTCAATCCATAATAATTCTGCTTCTAGGCGAATTTTTGCGTACCTGATGGAAAGCATTCCTAATTTGCTAATAAAGGAATAGCCATTTGTCGGCCATTCTTTGACAAAGTTCAAAATATCCTCTGTTTCCTCCTTCCTTTTCAGCAAATGCTTAATGAGTATAGAGGTATCCATATCTTCATGCCAAGTTGACATTTTCATAAAAAGTTCATCTTTAATAACAGGGTAAGCTGGCGGCATGCGGAGCCAATTTTCAAATTCTTCCCACCCCTTTGGTGTTAGTTCGTACAGTTTCTTTTTTCGGCCTTCTTCCTCCTTTTCAATGGGAAAAATATAGCCTTCTTGTTCGAGTTTTTTTAACTTTGGGTAGATACTTCCATAACTCATCCCCCAATATAATCCTGCCGCCTTATGCTCAAATTCAGATTTAATATCGTAGCCGGAACTAGGCCAAAAGCTTAATACTGCAAGTATTGTATGCTCGACTGACAATGAAAAAAGCTCCCTTCCATATATCTTATTGATATATCAAGATGATATATCATAATGATACATTAAGACAGCCAAATAATGCAAATATTATTTATTTTTCAGCATTTAAACAGTTAACTGCAAAATGTATGACAAACAAGCCTGTCTTTTTTGTCATTTTGTATTATAATGAAAAAATAATATGGAGAATTTGTAAACATTAGGGACATTTTGTTAAAATTTGATTGTTTTTAGAAATCATTAAAGGCATCTCTTGATATACATGTCCAAGTTCTTTTATGGACGGAATAAGTATAAGGATGATTAGATGGAAAAGATAGAGGAATTAACAACACAATTAAATAGCATGAATATTACAAGTAAAGTTGAAGGCATTATCTTAGATATTATTTTTCGACACATTAAAGATATGGTTTTTATCATGAAGGTAGAGCCTGGCCCTGTTTTCACCTATCTTTTCGCTAATAAGCCAGGGCTAGAACATGCTAATTTGCCACTTGACTATACTGGGAAATCATTGGATGAAGTTCTCCCTTTTAAAACTGCTTACGTATTACAGCAAGAATATTTAAGAATACTTAGGCAGAAAAAATCTATTGGATTTTCAGATGAGGTTGTCCTTCCAGATGGAAGCAAGATGAATGGGGAGTCATTTTTGACTCCTGTGTTTGATGAAAATAACGAGGTAAGCTATGTCGTATCCGTCACGAGAGACATAACATCAGCATTAATAGAGAAGAAGCGATTAATTGAAAGTGAACAGAAATACCGATCCATCGTTGACCATAATTTAGATGGAATTCTAACAGTTAATCTGAATGGCATCATACAGGAGGTCAATCCTGCAGGGAGGAAATTAACAGGTTTGTCGGAAAAGCAGCTAACCAATCGGTCTATATTTGATTTAATTCCAGAACAGGATATAGAAGATATAAAAATGCTTTTCCACAAAACGAGGAATGGTTTTCCGATTGAAACACTCGATTGCCGATTTGTTCATCGAAAAGGACATTATTTAACGGTTCACATTAAGACTGCACCTGTTGTTGTGAACAAAGAGATTGTAGGTATATATATTATTACACGAGATATTTCTGAGCAGGCAAAAAATGCGGAAACTATTAAATATATGGCCTTTCATGACCAACTGACAGGTTTATATAATAGGAGAGCATTATTAGGAGATTTGGAGGAGCAAATTACTTCTGCAAAAAAGACAGGAAATGAATTTGCCCTTCTTTCAATTGATTTGGATCGGTTTAAATACTTAAATGATTCACTCGGACATATTTTAGGAGATGAAATATTAAAGAAAGTTGCAAACAGACTTTCTGAATTAAAAGGGTGCACCGTTTATAGGCAGGGCGGGGACGAGTTTATTATTCTTCTTTCACATACAGATAGAAATAAAGCTAGCAAATTTGCACAGAATATTTTATCTAAGTTTTCTAAATCCTTTTATTTAAGCTCTCAAGAATACTATATTTCACCAAGTATTGGGATTAGTATGTACCCGAATGATGGGAAGAACGCTGAGACTCTTATCAAAAATGCGGATGAAGCTTTATTTAGGGTAAAAGAAAAGGGGAAAGCTCATTTCCAATTCTATCGGACAGACATGAATTCAATCCTTAGAAATGTTGTTGAAATGGAAACACTCCTGCGAAAGGCGATCGAACGGGAAGAATTGTTTTTGCATTATCAGCCTCAGATTGATTTAAAGACAACGAAAGTATCTAGTTTTGAGGCACTATTACGCTGGAATAATCACGCACTTGGATTGATTTCTCCAGGAGAATTTATTCCGCTTGCAGAGGATACAGGTTTAATCATACCGATTGGAAACTGGGTCATTGACACTGCCTGTAAGCAAATTCGTGATTGGTCAGATAAATATCATCAGGATTTTAGAATTGCTATTAATATCTCTCCAAAACAATTCCAGCAGCACAATTTGCTTAAAATCATTCAAAAATCGATTGAAAAATATCGAATCAATCCTAGGGCTTTGGAAATTGAAATAACAGAAGGTGCCATGCAGGATACGAGGGATACAGCACCTATTCTATCAAGATTAAAGGAACTTGGAGTTTCAATATCTGTTGATGATTTTGGAACGGGCTATTCATCATTAAATTATTTAAAGCAATTTCCAATCGATGTATTAAAGATTGATCAGTCCTTTGTCAAGGATGTACTATTAAACGATAAAGATGCAGCTATTACAACGACTATCATCCATTTAGGGAGAAGCCTGGGGATGGAGGTAATCGCTGAAGGAGTAGAAAGCGCGGATCAGGCGGCATTTTTATTAAATGCCAACTGCCACAAAGCACAAGGATTTTTGTACTCTAGACCTCTTCCTGCAGATGAGATTGAAAATTACTTTCTTAAAGAATATTGCAATAAATAGAAAAAGGAAAAGCATATGCTTTTCCTTTTTCTATTCACTTACAAGCGTAAATACAGTCAATTCAGGCTTTGATAGAAAACGGAACGGAAGACGGGTAGTTCCTATTCCGCGATTGACATAAAGGGTTAATGGTGTGCCGCCAATTTCATAAAAGCCTTCATGATATTTTTCTGCAAAAGGAGGCTTTACAAGGGCACCAATGAAAGGAATCTGGATTTGTCCCCCATGGCTATGACCGCTAAGCTGCAGCTGGATATTTAACTGTGAAGCCTCATCTGCTAAATCGGGAGCATGTGATAAGAGGATTTTGTAAGAATCTTCAGGAACTCCTGCTAAAGCTTTACTGATGTCAGGATTTCCTAGCATGGCATCATCAATACCAATTATATACAAGCTGCTGCCATCAAGTAATTTTACTTGTTTATGACTGTTTTGCAGCAAATTAAAATCAGCTTGCTCAATGATGGATTTATAAATATCTGATCCGTACCCTCCATGATCATGATTTCCGTATATAGCAAATTTACCAAATGGGGCATTTAGCTTTTTAAGAAGAGGAATGATCTTATCGCCTTCTAAGTATTTATTAGGGGCGTCCAACAAATCTCCTGTAAAAAAGATAAGATCTGGTTTAAGCTCATTTATTTGCTCTACAAGAGTCATGAATTGCTGCCTATCATATTGAAAGCCCAAATGAGTATCACTGAACTGAACAATTTTGAAATGATTGAAGCTTTTTGGAATTGATTTATGACGAATCGGAAAATTATTTATCTCTAAGAGCCTAGGCTCAATATGACCTGCATAATAATATCCTCCAGCACCTAGACCGGAAATTGTAAGTAAAGAGCCGAATACTTTTTTCAAAAAAGACCTTCTCGTAACTTTTTTTGGCATGAATATTACCAACCAATCTAATTCATTTTCACCTAAAACATAGATACCTTCTTATACTATCAAACTCTTATCTTAAAAAAAAGGGAGAAAAATGGATTTAACCTAATTTATGAGTTTTGCAATTATGATAAAAGTCTTATAATTTATTAGAAAATTCAATCTGCTAGTGGTAAAATAGAGAATGAATGATCATTCATTATTAAGGAGGGGAAAGGATGAAAGAAAAGGTAGTAATTGTTACAGGTGGTTCAAGTGGTATGGGTAAATATATGGCAAAACGTTTTGCAGAAGCGAATGCTTTTGTTGTTATAACAGGAAGAACAAAGGAGCGTCTTGATGAAGCAAAATTAGAAATAGAAACATTTCCAGGGCAAGTGTTGACGGTTCAAATGGATGTTCGTGAAATAGAACATGTGAAAAATATGGTTGACGAAGCACTTAAAACCTTTGGAAGAATCGATTATCTCATCAATAATGCTGCTGGGAATTTTATATGTCCAGCTGAAAAACTTAGCGCAAATGGCTGGAATTCAGTAATCAATATTGTCCTAAATGGAACATTTTATTGCTCTAGTGAAATAGGAAAGTACTGGATCGAAAAGGGGATTAAAGGCAGTATCATCAATATGGTGGCCACTTATGCCTGGGATGCAGGTGCAGGCGTCATTCACTCAGCTGCGGCGAAAGCAGGCGTATTATCGATGACAAGAACATTGGCAGTAGAATGGGGAAGAAAATATGGGATAAGAGTAAATGCAATCGCCCCCGGCCCGATTGAACGTACAGGAGGAGCTGAGAGGCTATGGGAATCGGAGTCGGCTGCAGAAAGAACTATTAATAGTGTACCGTTAGGAAGACTAGGAAAGCCTGAGGAAATAGCGGAACTAGCTTATTTTCTATTTTCCGAGCATGCAGCCTATATTAATGGCGAATGTATTACAATGGACGGCGGACAATGGTTAAATCAATTTCCGTTCTAGATAATAAACCAGCAGGGGAGTAATTTTATTCCATGCTGGTTATTTTTTTCGAAAAGTTATTCTAATATTTGAAAAATTATC
>NZ_JBALPC010000285.1:0-2518 GCF_036965225.1 Bacillus sp. JJ1474
AAAAGGGCCAGATTGTGGAATAACACTAGGCAAATAATTAGATATTTAATTTGAGAAATAGAGTTAGTGAATGAATGTACTTAAAGTTATGGTGCAGGTTCTACAAAGATAGAAAACTGGCACATTTGGTATCTTTACTTACATTAAATACGGTGGAAAATCATACTGTAGATAATGGCAGTTTAAGTTGAAAGAAAATCGATAAAGGATAATTACAATTAAGCAAGAATTTGTAACTTAATAATATTTATTCAGGGAGGAACAAAATGGAAGCGTTGATTGAAAAGTATAGCCGAGGATATACGATGTTAAGGGAATCCATTAAAGAATTGTCTGAGGAAGAGATTAGGTTCAAACCAGGAAAGGATAAATGGAGTATACATCAGATTATTATACATATAACGGATTCGGAATTGGTGTCTACACATAGACTGAAAAAGGTTTTGTCCGAGTCTGAACCACTTTTAACATCGCCTGACCAGAACGCTTGGGCGAATTCATTGGATTATGAGCAATTAGACCGTGAACAATACTTACTCCTTTTTAAGATACTTCGCTCCAGTATGCTTCCTATTATCCGTAATTTGACAACCGAACAATTTGATAGAGTTGGAGTTTATGCAGATGCTGGACGATTCACATTCAAAGAATTATTGGAATTCCGTGTCCAACATATACAAGGACATCTCGACCAAATTGAAAGGGTAAAAAAAGCTTTTAGGGAGAGCACGTATAAAGATTAATATTAACCTAATTAAACTTTATACGTGCTTTAGTGAAATAAGAAATATTTGATCTATGATTGAGAATATCTTTTAGTTATTCCATTTTAGGGCGCTATCCTGGAACAAGGATAAGCGCTCGTTTTTCAGTTAAGGGCAATTTTGTTACAGATTAACAGGGATTTAAGAAAGAGAATTTGAAGTTAGCTTCAGGGACACTTTCTTGCAGTTTAGTGAATAATCTAATAGTCGAAAAATTGGAATAAAATCCATTTATAGTATAATTGTTTTTATACATTATTTATAATGGGGGAAAAGAAATGATAGAGAATAGACAAGCAGAGTTGATAAGTAAAAATGGTTTTTACATAAGTACTGACAAAAGCCTTTTAGATATAGAAGTAATATACAAATTCCTTAGCAATGAGTCTTATTGGCTTAAAGGCATTTCGAAAGAATTAGTTATAGCATCCATTGATAACTCTATTATTTGTTATGGTATTTATGAAGGAAATCCAACCATTGGTTCTCCTAAACAAGTTGGCTTTGCAAGAGTTGTATCCGATCTTGTTAGATTTTCTTGGCTAGGTGATGTCTTCATTCTTCCCAATTATAGAGGCCAAGGACTTAGTAAATGGTTAATGAGTGTAATCACCGAACATCCAAATTTGAAAGGCACGAGCTTTCACCTTGGTACTAAAGATGCTCATTCCCTTTATGCAAAATATGGCTTTAAACCATTAGAGAACATTGAAAATAGTATGGCTAGGTCCCTTGATTGGGAAGCTATACATGACGGTTATAAGTTATCCAAATAATCAATTGCTTTATTTAACTAAAGGGCGCAATTCCGCGAGAATTATAGGAATTTTCCGTAAAAAACTCCTTCTCGATAAGGTTTTTTAATTGTAAAATAATGAGATTATTTTACGGGGAAATTTTTACAATGAGGAGAGAGTATGATGATAAGAAAACTAGATAAAAGTGATCACGAGGTTTGTTTTAATTTGTTAAAAACCAAGGCTGCTGAAAACTTATTTATTATTGGTGACATTTAGGCTTATGGATATGAACAAGAATTCCAAAAGCTTTGGGGAGAGTTTAACGAAAGTGGAGAATTAATTGCTGTTTTATTAAAATACGAGGAAAACTATATTCCTTTTGCAGTAGAATCATTTAATGCCGAAGGATTTGCTGAGATTATGTCTAATGACTCTGCTTTTAAGATGATGTCTGGACTAAAAGATATCACTGAAAAAATTGAGCCATACTTGGATAAGCACCTAAAAAGAAAAAGACAATTATATTATGCTAAGTGTACTAGATTAAATATTAATAAAAATAATATTGATTTTTCGAATGTACAACAAGCATTTCCACACGATGCTGAAGCACTTGTTGAATTACTAAACTCAATTCCAGAATTTAGTGATTCAACAATTACAGTAGAGAGAAAACGTCGAGGAATAGAAAATGGAACTTCACGTTCATTTTTTATTATGGAAGAAGGAAAAATGGTATCAACAGCATCAACGACAGCAGAAAATTCCTTATCAGCAATGGTTGTTGGTGTAGCTACGCTAGAAAACTATAAGAAAAAAGGATATGCAACCAACTGCATGCTCAAGCTTTGCAGTGATCTTTTACATGAAGGAAAAGAACTATGTTTGTTCTATGATAATCCAACAGCTGGAGTAATCTATAAAAGAATCGGTTTTGAGGATATTGGATTATGGATGATGTATACATATTGTTAAAGGTTCAAGACTATTCTTATTGGAGCCTTTTCTAATTGT
>NZ_JBALPC010000286.1:0-6249 GCF_036965225.1 Bacillus sp. JJ1474
GTATTATTCCATTGAGTTTGGCGGTATGGCGCCTTTTATTTCTGTTTGGGCAATGAATGCATTTCTAGTTTTTACAATCCTCACACATCTTAAGCTATGGTATGAAAATAGGGAATCAGCAAATAGAGAAGCTTCAGTAGATAGATAATCAAATCTAAGCAGACAGTGTCCGATAGGGGCATTTTTTTTTGCTTAAAAATAAATCAGTGAATTAATTATTATGAAATAGGGAACAGTGGGAATTCTACTCTATAAAAATACTGAATTTTTAAAGTTCTTCCTTTACATTATGCAAGATATGGTGTTAAATTATAATATTATTTAGGATAATTAAATAATATATATCAATTAAAATATGTGAAAAATTTTAAAGAGAAATGTGGAGGGATTATACGTGGCAGATCTGCGCAGTAATATGATAAAACAAGGATTTGATCGTGCGCCTCACAGAAGCTTACTTCGTGCAGCAGGTGTAAAGGAAGAGGACTTTGGGAAGCCGTTTATTGCGGTGGTCAATTCATATATTGATATAGTTCCAGGACATATTCATTTACAAGAATTCGGTAAAATTGTGAAAGATGCTATCCGTGAAGCAGGCGGGGTTCCGTTTGAAATGAACACAATTGGTGTCGATGATGGTATTGCGATGGGGCATATCGGTATGAGATATTCTTTGCCAAGCCGCGAAATCATTGCAGATTCTGTTGAAACAGTTGTTGCGGCACATTGGTTCGATGGAATGGTATGTATTCCTAACTGTGACAAAATTACACCTGGAATGATGATGGCAGCGCTTCGCCTCAATATCCCAACAATCTTTGTTAGCGGCGGTCCGATGAAGGCTGGAACTGATAGTGCTGGCAATCCGCTTGACTTAACATCTGTATTTGAAGGGGTAGGGGCTTTCCAATCTGGTAAAATCGATGAAGCAAGATTGCTAGAGATCGAGCAGCTTGCCTGTCCAACTTGCGGATCTTGCTCAGGGATGTTTACAGCCAACTCAATGAACTGTTTAGCGGAAGGGCTTGGCCTTGCACTTCCTGGTAATGGGACAATTCTAGCTGTCGCTGAGGAACGTAAAGAGTTTGTTAAACAATCTGCTAAGCAATTAATGGAGCTTATTAAGAAGGATATTAAGCCTCGTGATATCGTAACAATTGATGCAATCGATAACGCATTTGCTTTGGATATGGCGATGGGCGGTTCTACTAACACAGTTCTTCACACTCTTGCCTTAGCTCATGAAGCTGAGATTGAGTATTCTTTAGAGCGTATTAATGAAATTGCAACCCGTGTACCGCATTTAGCGAAAATTGCGCCTGCCTCAGACTACCATATTGAAGATGTGCATAATGCAGGCGGGGTTAGCGCCATTATCAATGAGCTTCTTAAGAAGCCAGGTGCCTTTAATGGTGATTGTTTAACTGTATCAGGAAAAACAATTCGCGAAAATGTTGCTGGCAGTGATATTTTGGACAAGAATGTTATTCGGCCATTAGATAATCCACATTCTGAGCAGGGCGGACTAGCTGTATTATTTGGAAACTTAGCTCCGGACGGCTCGATTATTAAAGTCGGTGCAGTTGATGAATCAGTTGGCGGCTACCATAGAGGACCAGCGATTTGCTTTGATTCTCAAGAAGACGCACTTTCTGGAATCATTACCGGTAAAGTACAAGAAGGACATGTCGTGGTTATTCGCTATGAAGGGCCTAAAGGTGGTCCTGGTATGCCGGAAATGCTTGCACCTACTTCACAAATCGTAGGAAGAGGGCTTGGAGCAAAGGTTGGATTAATTACAGACGGACGTTTCTCAGGTGCATCAAGAGGAATTTCAATCGGCCATATTTCTCCTGAAGCTGCAGAGGGAGGACCAATCGCATTTGTAGAAGATGGCGATATCATCGAGCTTGATTTAAAGAAACGCACCATACAGCTGGAAATTTCTGATGAGGAAATGGAAAGACGGAAAGCAAATTGGAAGGGCTTTGAATCGAAGGTGAAAAAAGGCTACTTAGCAAGATATTCGAAGCTTGTGACATCAGCCAATACTGGTGGAGTAATGAAATATTAAGAAATTACAAAGACCTATAAACAGTCATATAAGACTTTTTATAGGTCTATTTTTAAATGGATCTATGTATGAACAAGCGTGTTTAATTAAGAGTTAAAATCCGTATTAGATAAAACTACATGACTTTTTCGCCATTATCATAATTAAATTGCCATGCAATGCCAAACTTATCAGTTACTTGTCCGTAGCATTTGCTCCAGAAGGTTTCCTGAAGCTCCATTTCTACTTTACCGCCTTCTTTTATTTTGTTAAATTGAGATTTCACTTCATCAAGATTCGTACTGACAACGGCAAGGCTAATATTATTTCCTTTAATAAAAGGCATGCCAGGAAAAACATCTGAAAACATGACATTGCTTCCGCTAATGTTAAGCCTTGCATGCATGACAAGATTTTTTGCATCCTCTGGCAGAGGATATTCTGGATTTGGAGGAGCCTCACCAAACGTCATAATTTGTGGTTTATCTGTTCCAAAAACGTCAGCATAAAATTCAACTACTTCTCGGCAATTTCCATTAAAGTTAAAATATACATCAACAGCCATCTGCAACACTCCCTATATTTTTTTGACATTGCTAAATATTTCTATTACATTTTATCATTTATCAATGCAATATCAAATTTTCAAGTCGAGCTAGAAATAAATCAACGAACTTTATACATTTCGTTAGATCTTGTTCTTGAGGCAATAATTCAACCTTTAAAGTGACCGATAAATCTGTTTTTGCTTTTAATAGGTCTCTGAATATATCAACAGCTCCACAGTAGTGAGGATAAAAACTGTCCCCTGTCCCGAATACGCCTGTTACCATGTTGCTTCTATCGATTTTCTCAAACTCCCGATAAAGAGGAATCATTTCATCAGGAATTTCCCCATCACCCCAAGTGTAAGTACCAACAACAACCGCATCAAATTCATCTAACCGATTACATGAAAATTGTTCAATGCTATATAAATAAACATCTAAATTTCTTTTCTTGAACAGATCATATAATTTTAATGCCAATTCTTTTGTATTTCCGCTAATCGAGGTATAAATTAAGCCAATTCTCATAGCTCATCAAAACCGTTATCTTGAGAAACCTTTGTATACGTACGAGACTTTTGTTCAAAGAAGTCGGACTTCGTTTCATTCATCATTTCGTCACTGAATACATGGATCCAAGGCATTGGATTTTCCTGTTCCTTATATAGGTTTTGAAGACCTAATTGCCGAAGCCGCTTATTAGCAAGGTATTCAACATAGCCTTCAAATTCATCTAAATCGATTCCTTGAATATCCTTCAATATATAATGAGCCCATTCCTTTTCAAGCTGGACTGCTGCATGAATTGTATCATATACATATTGAATATTTTGCTCTGTATTTAATTCAGGATTTTCAGTAAGAAGGATACGAATAAATTGCGCAATGAAGTAGGCATGCTGCATTTCATCACGTTGAATATAACTAATCATGGAACTCGTTTTTAGCATCTTTTGCTGACGGGCCAGATTATAGAAAAAGGCAAAGCCCGCATAAAAATAAATTCCTTCTAAATTAATTGAATTAATTCCAAGCTCAAATAAGTGCTGTAAAGAGGGGGTGTTTCTAAATTTTTCATAGGATTCAAGAATAAGCTGATTTCGCTTCCTAACAATGGTATCATCCTTTGCCTCGTCAAAGCGGGCAATTTGTTCACTAATAGGGATAAGAGAACTCAGGATATAAGAATATGATTCATTATGAACCGCCTCCTGCTGCGAAATGACAGCAAATATAGCTTTAAAGCTTGGGTCTGTTACATAATCCATCACTTGTGTCATCATAGGCGTTTGTAAGCTATCAAGTGATGCCAGCTGCGTGTTAATTCGTAAAAAAACATCTTGTTCAGTTGTGCTTAAGGAGTCCCACTGTTTAATATCATCCTGCATATTTATTTCTTGAGCCTTCCAAAAGTTAGCTAATAAAGTTTGATACATTCGATACATTTGTGGATATCTAATGTCATTCCAATTTAGGATCCCCGATGCTTGACCGTTTACTAGACTAGTAGATTTATTTGGGAACTCAGGATTTAGCAATTTTATTTTTGTTAATAATTGTTGGTGTGCCATGGAATCGCTCCTTTTGAAAATGGTTTTCAATTTATTACTGGTAGTCGTTGATATTTATTGAAAGTCGCTGATATATCCGGGAAATCGCCGATATATTCGGGAAGTCGCCGATATATTCGGAAAGTCGTCGATATATCTGGAAAATCGTTGATATATTAACTATGGCAAGCTTCGCATTCATCAATTTCAGTTTGTGAAGTACTGCGAACATAATAGGTCGTTTTTAAACCGTGCTTCCAGGCTTCTAAATGAAGCTGCAATAATTCTCTTGCTTTTATATCGTGGCGAACATAAAGGTTGAAGCTAATGGACTGATCGATATGCCGTTGCCTTGCTGCGTTCTGTTTGATGCTCCATATTTGGTTCAACTCGTGTCTCACACGGCGATAATAGTTGTAAGTGTTATGATCTAAATCAGGTGCGGTGACTTTGAATTTGAAGTTTTTCTTTTCCTCGGCATATTCAATAGCATAAAGAGGATCGATACCGTCTGTTGATCCCCCTATTTTTGCTGTTGAAGAGTTCGGAGCCACAGCCATCATCCAACCATTTCTGACTCCGTAATTTTGGATATCTTCTTGTAAATCCATCCATCGTTCAGATGAATAATCTTTCCGTTTAAAATACTCACCTGATTGCCACTCAGAGCCATGAAATAAATTATATGCACCTTTTTCTTTTGCAAGCTCCATTGAGGCACGTATTGTAAAATAGGCTATATCCTCATATAGATCATTTGCGTAGTTAACCGCTTCGTCAGATTCCCAATGCATACCCTTAATAGCAAGGAGATGATGCCAGCCAAATGTTCCTAAACCAACTGCTCTATATTTCTGGTTCGTCCACTTTGCTTGTCCTACTGAAATTTGATTAATGTCGATTGTGTTGTCGAGCATTCTCATTTGAATTTGGATGAGGCGTTCCAGCACGCCTGCTCTAACTGCATTTGGCAAATGAATAGAAGATAAATTACATACAACAAAATCTCCAGGCTTGCGAACGATAATAATATTTCCATCTTCGTCTTGATATTCATTCTGAATGACCGTCGCTGACATGTTCTGCATAATTTCTGTGCATAAATTGCTGCAATAAATAGACGTTCTTCCATTTCCATTTACATGTTTATTTGGATTTTGGCGATTAACCTCATCACGATAAAACATATAAGGGGTGCCAGCTTCCAATTGTGAAACCATAATTCTAGCCATAATATCCATGGCACGATAGCTCTTTCTAGGAAGAAGGGGATGGTTAACTGCTTCTACGTATTTTCTCGTAAAGTGTTTTTCCCCGACCTCATCATAATAATCCTCAAGTCCCAATGGGTTTCCATTCTCATCCTTCCATCCCATAACCTGTTTTACTTGATGGGGACAAAAAGTGTGCCACTCGCCAATGCTTTTACCAGTTTCATCAACTTCTTCAAGCTTCTTCATGAATAGGTCAGGAATTGCGACTCCTGTAAATATGTCATGGGCTTTCCTGCGCTCATCCCCATTATTTGTCTTTAAATCTAAAAACCCATTCATGATATCCTTGTGAAAAACATCTAAATAGATGGCAATGGCTCCTTGTCTTTGCCCCAATTGATCGACACTGACAGCCGTATCATTAACAAGTCTAATCCAAGGAATGACACCAGAGGAATTTCCTTTAAACTTCTTAATGTCAGAACCTAAAGCACGGACTTTTCCATAATAAATGCCGATTCCCCCGCCATCCTTACTTAATCTGGCAATATCCCAATTATTTAAATAGATGCTATCTAAGGAATCATCGACTGTATCGATAAAACAAGAAGAAAGCTGTCCGTAGCTTTTTCCGGCATTAGAAAGTGTTGGGGTTGCAACAGTCATATATAGATTGCTTAAAGCCCAATAAACTTCCTTGACTAAAGATATTCGTTTTGCTTTATCTTCGTTTTTCATTAATGTCATAGCAATGATCATGAATCGTTCCTGCGGCAGTTCAAAAATATTTTTCTCATAATCTTTGGCAAGATAACGATCAGCAAGGAGGAACAAACCAATATAGTTAAATAAATAATCTTTTTCAGGGTCAATCAGTATATCTA
>NZ_JBALPC010000287.1:0-4342 GCF_036965225.1 Bacillus sp. JJ1474
GTGCAAGATTAACTGAAATTGCAGAAAAGAAAAGGAAGTTTAATAAGAATAATAGAACTTAGTAATAGCTGGAGTAAAAGTTTGACGAATACGGTCTCTTGGAACATTTATTTTAAAAGAGGTGTAAAGCATGCAATATGTTAAGGTTCTTTTATTAGATCAGTTTTTAGCAAATGCTAATGACCCGAGCTGGTATCTTCCATTTACTGAAGCAGTTAAAAACTTATCAGAGGAAGAAGCAGTTTGGAAGCCTACTGAAGATAGTCATAGTATCGCTGAAATTGTACAGCATCTAATTTACTGGAATGAAACATGGCAAATAAGATTCCAACAATCTGATGTTAAAGCAGTTCAGCCTATTGAAGATAATGATAAAAGCTTTGTTATTCCAGAAAATAAAAAGTTTAATGAATTAAGAGAGCGACTAGAAGTGGTGCTGTTACAATGGCAAGGTCTACTAACCGAAGAACAACTCGAAAGTGATGTAAATGGATTCAGTTTACCAGTGAAATGGTATGAGTTACTCGGAAATTCTATTACGCATAACGCCTATCATATTGGTCAAATCGTTTATATACGGAAGTTGCAAGAAAGCTGGTATCGTAGTAATAGGTAATCTTATTTTCAATCCTTTATTTTAGAATCTCTTCAACAATCGGGCGTTGCGGAAAAGATTTTGAATTGATGTACTTATATTATAGGGTACGTTGATCCAAGAAGGGGTTAACGCTTATTTGTCGAAGTTATTGTACTAAATCATGGTATTTAAAGAATTGGAATAATATAGGAAACCGAATAATAGTTGTAAAGGGACTGATTCAATTATGGATATTAGAAAACCATATGATTTTGAACTAAAAAAAGTATTAACACTTTCTCCTCAAGCTGTTTTTGATGGCACATTGGGTGAAGTAGAACCTACGAAAGAAAAAATTAACCAGCTTGTTAACCCACTTTTGGAAAAGGGAAGCTATTATTTAATAGCATCAGAAGAAGATAAATTAATGGGGTGGATACTTTTAGGACCAAGCAAGGACCAATTTACTGATATGATAAATGGATTTATTTACGAACTATTTGTTTTAAAAGAATTTAGAGGAAATGGCATTTCCAAACAGTTAATGAAAGCAGGTATTGACCATCTAAAAAAAGATGGATACTCAGAAATCCGTCTAAGTGCATTTGCAGGGAATCAAGCAATTAAACTGTATGAAAAATTTGGATTTGGCATAAGGACAATTACTATGAGTTTGCAGTTATAAGAAACTAATTATCTCACTAACGGAGTGCGATAGTTGGAGAAGGCATTTTTCGGTAAACCAAAAGTTTGAAGGTGCGAATTAGGGATTATTTATATAATGTGAGACAGGCTGTGAAGATATTTGAGAGGTAATAAAGCAATGCTGTTTGATCTAGATGATACCTTACTTAATAGGGATGAAGCAGTAGATAAAATATTTTTAATTATTTTAGAAAAGTGTTATGAGGATGTTAAACATTCAGTTAAAAACGAAATGTTGAAGAAGTTCAAAGAATATGATAAGAGAAACTATGGCTATAGTGATAAAACAAAAGTTTTAGAATCATTTTTTAATGAATTTCCACCAAAATATAGATTGCCACGCAATTACATTCAAGATTTTTGGAATTTTAATTTTCCTCAGTGTTTTTCTATAAACCAAAGAATAATAAATATTGTAAATACTATAAAGATGCAAGCTAAAGTTGCGATTATAACAAACGGCTCAACTCAGAGACAAAAAGCTAAAATCATTAACACTAATTTAAATAATTGTTTTGATATTATAATTATTTCTGAAGAGGTGGGATTTAGTAAACCTGACAAACGCATATTTGAATTAGCATTAAATAAGCTTGATGTGGAACCGGAAGCCGCATTTTTCATTGGGGATGACATTGAAAAGGATATTGGTGGTTGTCAAAATGCAAATATAAAGGGTATATGGTTCAATCCTCATATGATCAAGAATGATACCGAAATAACACCATATGCCGAGATCAATACTTTTGATAGATTATTAAGTTATTTTACTTAAAATACATTATCAGAAGTTGTTTTATTGCACAATATTTTTTAATGAGAAAAACAATAATAATGATTCTTGAAATGAAGAAAAAAAGATCGAACTTAATAATATTGAAAAGAGTTCGTTGTTGGCCTAACGGGTACCTTGAGTTCAAGAAGGATCGCTGCGATACTCTTTTTTCTAATTCTAATGAAATAGGATTGTTGAAATAGAAAAAGAATAGTAGAGGTTATAAAATAAAGTAAAATTAAGGGATATGGAGGATATTGAAAATGCCAGATATATACCATAAAACCTACATTAAAGTACCTTTAGAAGAAGTGTATAAAACAGTTTCAACATCTCAAGGTTGGAATGCTTGGTTCACAGATGACACATCGTTGGAGATAAACCCAGATGGCACTGGTGAGATACGATTGAGATGGACAAATTTTGGCAGTGAAAATGTAAATATTGAAGACGGGGGGAAGATACTTGAGGCAACTCCTAACAAAAGATTTGTTTTTCAATGGTCACCAGGAGAACAAAATTCAACAGTAACTTTTAAACTTGAGCCTTATAAAGACGGAACATTAGTAGTTCTTAATGAGATGGGCTATACAAATTCTGAAAAAGACTTAAAAGCCTGTATTGGATGTGCAGTAGGTTGGGGAGAAGCCTTAACACTTTTAAAGATCTACTTAGAGTATGGAATTGTATTTAAACAGGATTTATAATTCTTTAATTTATTGGTATATGTAGTCTTCGAAAAGTAATGTACATAAGGTGATTGTGGTAATAATACCAATCTTAATCATCAAAAGGATTGGAAGTATAGTAATGAGGTATTATGGTAGAAATTAACTCTTATATAATTAAAAGAACTAGGAATAATGAACAACATTAGTATTCAAACAAATGCCTGTCCCCATATTCGGTAAAGGTTTTACCTTTAAAAGAAGTAGGAGACAGGCCAATATCATTTAATGTTCTATTTTCCTAACCATAAACTCTCCTTTAGAGTCATTAACTATCCCCTTAATATCCTGCCCAGAAAGATTTTGGAAAAGTCGAAGTCCAAACTCCTGTGCTACGGCAAAAAGGTGGTCAAAGATATCAGCTTGAACCGTTTCGTACACTGCCCATCTGACATCATTTGTAAATGCGTAAATTTCTAGCGGCAACCCATTTTCGGTAGGGGCCAGCTGTCTTACGATTAACGTCATCTCTCGATTAATTCCTGGATGATTTTGAAGATAGTTGCTGATATAAGCCCTAAATACACCGATATTCGTAAGAGCCCTCCCGTTCACCGGGTTGTTTCGATTGATATCGTGCAAGGAATTGAACTCTGCAATTTCACGCTCCCGGTTAATGATATAATCTGAAAGATAGTGAATGGTTTTATATTTATCAATCATCTCTTCTGTACAAAACGAAATACTGTTTGTATCGACAAATAAGGCACGTTTGATCCGTCGACCTCCTGAAGATTGCATGCCCCTCCAGTTCTTAAAAGAATCGGATATCAAGGCATAGCTTGGAACCATTGTAATCGTTTTATCAAAATTTTGGACCTTTACTGTGTTTAATGAGATATCAATAATATCTCCATCTGCCCCATATTTAGGCATTTCAATCCAGTCCCCAACCCGAACCATATCATTGGCCGTCAACTGTACCCCCGCTACTAGTCCTAATAAGGAATCTTTAAAAACGAGCATCAATACAGCGGATAAGGCGCCAATTCCACTTAGAAGAATAAAGGGGCTTTCCCCCATCATGTTCGCAATTACTAAGATGATCCCAAGAGTGATGACAATAATCTTCGTCACTTGAATATACCCTTTAATCGGCTTCACCTTCGATATTTCATACGTTTGATAAATATCGTTGAGGGCGTTTAATAAGCTATTCACAACCCATAATCCAGCGATAATCAAATAAGCAATTGCACTTTTTTTAATCAAAATCTCATGAGTAGGAAAGGTGAATGAAAAGTAATATATAATGATTGCCGGAACAATATGAGATAACTTATGAAAAACCTTCCGATCCAAAAGCATATTATCCCACTGGTATTTGTTATTCATTACGATATGAGTGATAATTCTGATTACAACCTTTTTGGTGATAAAATTCGCAGTCATACAGATAATAGCAATAAATAGGATATTAAGAAATATAGATAAATATTCAGCTGTTGCAGGATCCAAATCAAATGTTAGAACAAATTTTCTAATGAATTTCATTTATTTCCTCCATTATATGTATAAAATCTCAGCTTCTACTTATGGAACTTTTACTCATTATAT
>NZ_JBALPC010000288.1:0-1458 GCF_036965225.1 Bacillus sp. JJ1474
CTATATAGTTACTATATACAATAGGATAAGAGCTGTAAAGAAATCAAATGAATACGTTTGGTTTTAGGTAATTCGTTTTGTTAAGGAGAATATATAAAATGAAGAATTATAAAATTACTTTAGGATTATTATTAATGAATTTATTTATAGCCTTTATGGGAATTGGGCTTGTAATTCCAGTCTTGCCTACACTGATGAATGAATTAGGAATAAACGGAAAGACTGTTGGTTATCTAACAGCTGCTTTCGCAATTGCACAATTGATTGTTTCGCCATTTGCAGGGAAAGCTGTAGATAAATTGGGAAGAAAAATTATGATTGTACTTGGTTTATTTATTTTCGGCCTATCAGAGTTATTATTTGGGCTTGGCAAAGAAATCGAAATGCTATTTATTTCTCGTATATTAGGTGGAGTAAGTGCTGCATTCATTATGCCGGGTGTCACTGCTTTTATTGCTGATATTACAACCTTGAAAACTCGCCCCAAAGCACTAGGCTATATGTCTGCTGCAATTAGTACAGGATTTATTATTGGCCCAGGTATCGGTGGATTTTTAGCGGAATTTGGTACACGTACACCATTCTTCTTTGCTGGTGCACTTGGTACAATAGCTGCAATACTAACCATTATGTTTATATCTGAGCCAGATCGTGCTACAGAAATTAATGAACAAACCTCAGGAAGTAAGAATGGTTTCAGACGTATTATTGAGCCAAAGTATTTTTTCGCGTTTATTTTAATTTTTATTGCCTCATTTGGTTTAGCAGCTTTTGAATCGTTCTTTAGTTTATTTGTGGACCATAAATTTCAATTTAAACCATCCGACATAGCCATTGTTATTACTGGTGGTGCAATTTTTGGTGCTGTTTCACAAGTCATATTGTTTGATCGGCTTACACGAATTTGGGGAGAAATTAAACTGATTCGAAACAGCTTAATATTATCAGCATTACTTGTCTTCTTAATGACTGTTGTACATTCATATTTCTCTATTTTACTTGTTACATTTATTGTTTTTGTAGGTTTCGATTTATTCCGACCAGCAGTTACTTCATATCTTTCAAATATCGCCGGGAACGAACAAGGTTTCGTTGGTGGAATGAACTCTATGTTTACGAGTCTAGCGAATATTAGTGGTCCAATTCTAGGGGGGATATTATTTGATATAGATGTTAACTATCCTTACTACTTTGCGACTGTGATACTATCTCTGGGAATAGTTATTACATTGTTCTGGGGGAAGCAAGCAATTAATTCTTCAAACAAAGTGAAGGCTAGTGTGGCTAACATATCAAATTGAAGTATTGACAAAAATTGTGAAACATTGCACTTAAATGAAGTGTAGTGCCTTATTGGGTACATTATTCATATTTTTATATATTGTCGAACCCTTTGCTGGAAGTAAGTACAGACATTTTGTCACTTTAATTGGAGCCTCTGCGTGCAAGATTATGAAG
>NZ_JBALPC010000289.1:0-372 GCF_036965225.1 Bacillus sp. JJ1474
ATAATATTAATAGGAGCGTAATAACAGAAAATGCAAAAAGAAAAGAGTGAATTTTCTGGTAAAAAGAGAGCAAATGCAGGGGATGCTATCCTTTTTGAAAGAAGAAGTAATACATATAAAGGTAGAGTGTTTCTTGTTCGGACTAATAGTGTATTAGTCGAAATTTCAAGTAAGGATGCAAAAGCTTTAGGATACGAAATGCCAAATACAGTTGTTCGGCATGGGAAATATACTCTAGTGTGAGTTTGAAAATCAAATTTTTATCTAATTAGTTTATACTTAAAATAGAAAAAAAGAAGAAATTATGATATGTTTTTTATTGCTACATGTATATAAAAATTGAGGTGTATAAAAATGAATAAAACAGAATTA
>NZ_JBALPC010000289.1:420-560 GCF_036965225.1 Bacillus sp. JJ1474
TGAATAAAACAGAATTAGTGAAAGCTGTATCAACACAGACAGAGTTAACATTAAAAGATGCTGGGAATGTAGTTGATGCGATAGTTGAAACAATTACTAACACACTTGCTAAAGAAGATAGAATCCAATTAATTGGATTT
>NZ_JBALPC010000289.1:667-3529 GCF_036965225.1 Bacillus sp. JJ1474
GTAAGGAATTAAAAGAAGCGGTTAAATAAATATTTATTTTTAAAATAGTTTAAATACTCTGGATTAGTTAGTCTCCAGAGTATTTTTTATTTTAATGCATAATTATTTCTAGTTCTGTTTTTCTAAACAACTTTATTGTCACTCATCACTATTTGGCAGTCTCAGCATTCTACAGTCCGGCTTTTTTATCTAATTCTTTAAAAAGCTTATCACTATTATTTGTGCTAATTTCTTACCTTACATATTTAGGAATTAACTTTTCAATATCTTTATTGTAATTTTTCCCATCTCTTAGTGACTTTTAATCTTTAATATTTAACTCCTCACCATTGCTTAACTCTAATACGATTGGCATAGAGAAGCCCGATGTTTTCTTAAACACATCGTCTTCATTTTCTTTATAATACTCTTACTTGCCATCTAAATATATAATTCCCTTTTTCTCTGTTACTGCCAAGGATTTTGTAAGAACTGTATATTTTACCGTTTTTTGAGTTTCTTAAAAGCAGTAATATAATCCTCAATTTTTTTATCGGTAAAAATTGCCCCATATTACTGCATCGATAATGGTAGAGCTTTTTAGAGTATGTACAAAACGATAAAACATTTCTTGATTTGAAGTTTCTAATAGTAGCATATATTTAGTTTCGTGGCAGCGAAGAATAAACGAGTTTTTTAATAGCATATCGTAACCTAAAAACAAAGATCCTATAGAACGAAGTAATTTATAGATCTAGAGGATCTGCTTTTTATTTTTTGGAAAAATTATCTTGAGATCATTTACTGTAAATTTATGATTTTTAGATTCTGTTCCTGCAAGTGCTCAATTATTTTGGGTAAAGCATCAATGACAGCTTGAGATTCGTGCAAAAGGATTATTGATCCCGATGCTTCCGTGTTACGAATAAAATTATATATTTTATCTGTATCACGAGTTTTCCAATCTTTCGGATCCCTATTCCAAAGTATCATTTTGTTTTGGTAATTATGCACTGTATCTTTTGTCTGTTCATTAAACGCTCCATAAGGTGGTCTGAAGAGGACTACTTTTTCATTCGTAATTTCCTCTATTGCTTTAGTACCTTGAATAAATTCATCTTCTTGTTTTTCATAAGAAAGATCCGACAATTTTAAATGATTCATAGAATGACTACCAATCGAATATTTATTTGATTGAACATATTGAACGTAGTCAGGATGTTTTTTTGCATTAGTTCCTATAAAGAAAAAAGTACCACCAACCTTGTATTTCTTTAATATATCAACGATCTCCACTGTATATTTAGAAGGGCCATCATCGAATGTAAGGGACACATAGCCTTCTGGAATGCTGTATGTTATGGAGTCATCTAGTTTAATATAAGGAAGACTAGATTGCGTGGATTCATCTTTTACTAATTTTGTAGCTGGTGTAACAACGTTTTTTTTATTTATTAAATTGACTTCGGCAGTTTTAGCTTCTGCGATTGGAATAGTGATATTTTTGATGGTAGGCGTATTTACATACGAGTGATTTGAATATCCAAACAGTATGGAAAAAATAGCACCAATCATGGCAACACTGACCCATTTAAGCGGAATCTTGTATCCTTTTGAAATCAATTCTTCATTTTGCTTATTTTTCTGTTCAATTGTTTTTTCATCAATTGCTGATAGATTAGTAGATAAAAATGGTAGTTTTTTAAAATCGTTAACATTTTGTGTGTTTTTAATAGAATCTAAATTGTTTTTGTAATCCATTGAACAAGCAAAATAAATTCGGTCACTTTTATCACGGTATGTTCTTGTAATAAAACTTATGTATTGCTTTTTGATTGTGTCTAATGTTGTATGTAATGATAATCTGTATTTATGTTTTTTATCAAATTCAGATATTGTCATTAAATTCTTTGCAGTATCACTGTCAACTTCCCAAAACAGTACATCTTCTTGCTCAAAGGATAACTTTATGCGTAAATATGATTTTTCGTTACTCTTTTCAATAGATACTAGTTCAAGTACTTTTCCGTGGTAGACTGCCATGGTTGCACTTCCTTCTCTAGTTGTAATTAACTAACTTCTAGCTGTTTATTCCGATTGTGATAGATTAGAAGCAGTTGCCTTTGTTGAGAAAGAGAAGGACATTTTCTCGGTAAAATCATTAATGGTTTGCATTAACTGAGCCTTATCATCTACAAGTTTTTGATATTGTTCAGTATATTTTTGATTTTCTATTTCTAGGTTTCTAATTTTATCTTCAAGCTCATTGATTTTTAACATACTTTGATATTGAGCATTCGTTGATTCTTCATTAAGTTTGTTGTATTTAGCCGTTTCGGTTTCAAGTTGATTTGAGATCTTTTCATACTCCATGTTTGATGTAAGCTGATATTCCTTATAATCCTCAAGGAGCTGATCATACCTCATTTGTTTGTTAGTTAGGTTATTTTCTAAATCACGAATTTCCTTATTCTTTTCTTGTAAAAGTTGGTCTTTCTTTATTTGATCATGCTTAAAACGATTAATCGTTTCATTTGCTGTAAATAATTGATCCTCAAGCCCTTTGTATTTATAAAACTGCAATTGGCGTTCCTTAAGCATGTTTTCTATAGAAACAATTACATCCAATGCTATTTTATCCTGGTCATCCTTTGAAAATAAGTTGTTATTACTATTTAAAACTGGCTGCTCATACTCTTTAATAGTATTAGCCGACTCATCTACAATCATATCAGTTACTACTTCTTGCTGTTCTGCACTAATTTTCTCCGTTTGGTTTTGATAAGAAAGTACCCCTTTAAACCAACTAATTCCTTTTTTATCTATTTCACTAGCCAAAATCTCATCTCCTATTTTTGTATATTTAAGATCAAAGACCTATCT
>NZ_JBALPC010000290.1:0-4974 GCF_036965225.1 Bacillus sp. JJ1474
ATTATACATAGCAGCATTAGTACCAGTAGATTCCATTCAAAATGCCATAAATGAATCCTTTATGGCAAAAGGAATTGTAAAAAATACTCCGATATTTTCTCAGGCTATAAAGGAGATGTGGATTGAATACATAGCTTCTTAACTTCTCTAAAGCAGAGAAGTTTTCTTTTTAAGCAGATAAAAACTGATATTTATAGGAAACAATATTCACAATACAAGTTTTTCAAAAAAGTAGGTGTTCAATATGGGAATTAATAAAAAAGATGCTATTCGGCTCTTAGAAACGATTGCGATTTATATGGAGCTCAAGGGAGAAAACCCTTTTAAAATAGCTGCTTTCCGTAAAGCGGCTGCTGCATTAGAGGCAAATGATCAGAGTTTGACCGAAATAGAAGATTTTACGAAAATTTCTGGGATTGGAAAGGGAACTTCTGCGGTCATTGAGGAGTATATAGAGTTAGGACATTCAACTGTTTTGAATGAACTGAAGGAAGAAGTGCCAAAAGGATTAATTCCGCTGCTTCAATTGCCTAGTCTCGGAGGTAAAAAAATTGCGAAGCTGCATAAGGAGCTAGGGATAGAAAATGCAGCTGACTTGGAAACGGCTTGCCGAAATAAACAAGTACGGGAACTTGCCGGATTTGGGGAAAAATCAGAAGAAAAGATTCTTGCTGCATTAAGTCAAGTGGGAGGCAGACCGGAACGGCTGCCACTCGCTTATATGCTTCCGATTGCAGACTCCATCGAATCTGTTTTAAATGACATAGATGAGGTTGAGAATTTTTCACGAGCGGGCAGCTTAAGAAGAATGAGAGAAACTATTAAGGATTTAGATTTTATCATTGCAACGACTAAACCAGAGGTCGTAAAAGAAAAACTATTAGCCCTTCCACTGATTAAGGAGACGATTGCGGCTGGGGATACAAAGGTTTCAGTCATTCTAGAACATAGCTATGATATATCCGTTGATTTTCGTCTAGTCATGCCTGAGGAATTTGCAACTACGCTTCATCATTTTACTGGCTCCAAGGAACATAATGTAAGAATGCGTCAGCTTGCTAAAGAACGCGGGGAAAAGATTAGTGAATATGGAGTAGAAAATATTGAAACCGGCGAAGTTGCCACTTTTACAACTGAAAGGGAGTTTTATGCACATTTCGGGCTCCCTTATTTTCCACCCGAAATCAGGGAGGACGGAAAGGAAGTAGATGAATACTCTGCTGAATTGGATTTAATCACTCTTTCCGATATAAATGGTGATCTCCATATGCACACGACTTGGAGTGATGGTGCCCATACGATTGAAGAAATGGTTGAGGCCTGCCGTGCACGAGGCTATAAATATGTTGCCATAACGGATCACTCTCAATATTTAAAGGTTGCAAATGGATTAACTTCTGAACGCTTAAGAAAGCAAAAAGAAGAGATTAAACGGCTAAATGAACGCTACGATGATATAACTATTTTATCTGGTGTTGAAATGGATATTTTACCTGACGGAACATTAGATTATGATGATGAACTACTTGCGGAAATGGATATCGTCATCGCGTCTATTCATTCGTCCTTTTCCCAGCCGAAAGCAAAAATAATGGAACGGTTAAAAACAGCCTTGAAGAATCCCCATGTTGACATCATCGCTCACCCAACTGGCAGAAAAATTGGCCAAAGGGATGGCTATGAAGTAGATATAGATCTATTGATTGAACTCGCAAAAGAAACGAATACTGTCTTAGAATTAAATGCAAATCCGAACAGGCTAGACCTTGCCCCTCAGTATATTCGCAAGGCCCAAGACGCTGGTGTGAAAATAGTGATTAATACAGATGCCCATAAGATGGACACATTGACTCATATGTCTATCGGTGTATCGACAGCAAAAAAAGGCTGGATTAAGAAAAACAGTGTCCTTAACGCCATGGATATTGGAGAGCTGCTGGAATTTATAAACAATAAGGATAGATAGGAGGCTAGCAGAACTTGTTAGCTTCAGCTGTCCTTTTGCATTTCGAATAGGAGGTCACATCCTCATGCAGGAAAGAATTTTTAAAGTGCTGGAGTTTAATAAAGTAAAGGAACAATTACTCGAGCATGTATCATCTGAGTTAGGAAGAAGAAAAGCAGAACATTTAATGCCATCTGTCGATTTTGAAGAAGTTCAGCAGTGGCAGGAAGAAACAGATGAAGCTGTAAAGGTGCTTCGAATTAAAGGCAACGTCCCGCTAGGCGGAATATATAATATACGGCCGCATGTCAAAAGGTCACTCATTGGCGGGATGCTAAGCCCGCATGAATTAACACAAGTAGCAAGCACTGTTCATGCAAGCAGACAAATTAAAAGATTTATTGAAGAGTTTGTAGATGAAAATGAGAATTTACCTATATTAAGCAGCTATGTTCTTCGTATTATCGTCTTAGCTGATTTGGAAACAACGATCAAAAATGCAATAGATGACAACGGAGAAGTATTGGATAGTGCGAGTGATACGCTTCGGTCTCTTCGAAATCAATTGCGTACGAAAGAATCCCGGGTTAGAGAAAGACTGGAAAGCATGATCCGTTCGTCAAATGCGCAGAAGATGCTTTCTGACGCCATTATTACGATTCGTAATGATCGCTTTGTTATTCCAGTCAAACAGGAGTACAAAGGGCATTATGGCGGAATTATCCATGACCAAAGCTCTTCAGGTCAAACATTATTTATCGAACCTCAATCGATTGTCCAATTAAATAATGAGCTTCAGGGAATTCGTGTGAAAGAGCAGCAGGAAATTGAAAGGATTTTAATAGAACTTTCAAGCAAGGTAGCAGAAAATAGTTCGGAGCTAGAAGCAATTGTTGATGTTCTAACCGAAATAGATTTTATGTTTGCTAAAGCGCGTTACAGCAACCGGATGAAAGCATCAAAGCCTAAGGTAAATTATGAGGGGAGAATATCTTTATTTAAGGCGCGTCATCCGCTTATTCCTGCGGACGTTGTAGTAGCGAATGACATTTCATTAGGAAAAGACTTTTCGACCATCGTTATAACAGGTCCAAATACCGGAGGGAAAACCGTCACATTAAAAACAGTTGGCTTATGTACGCTAATGGCCCAAGCCGGACTGCAAATCCCAGCCTTAGATGGATCTGAAATTGCTGTCTTTGATGCTGTGTATGCAGATATTGGCGATGAACAATCTATCGAACAAAGTCTTAGTACCTTCTCCTCTCATATGGTGAATATTGTTGACATTCTAAATAGGGTAGACTTTAACAGTCTTGTTCTCTTTGATGAATTAGGTGCAGGAACAGACCCTCAAGAGGGGGCCGCTCTTGCTATTTCCATATTAGATTATGTATATAAACGAGGAGCAAGGGTCATTGCAACGACTCATTATCCTGAATTAAAAGCATATGGTTATAATCGGGAAGGAGTCATCAATGCGAGTGTAGAATTTGATATTGATACACTTAGCCCGACATATAAGCTGCTGTTAGGGGTTCCCGGCCGAAGCAATGCATTTGAAATTTCCAAGAGGCTTGGCCTCCAAGAAGATGTGATTGACACAGCCCGTTCCTATATAAGTGCAGACAGCAATCAGGTTGAGAATATGATCGCTTCGTTAGAGGAGAGCAGAAAACAGGCTGAAGCAGACAAGGAAGAAGCAAGTGACCTTTTAAGAAGTGCTGAAATGCTTCATAAAGATTTGCAAAAGCAAATGATCGAATTTTTTGAGCAAAAAGATACTTTACATGAAAAAGCGGCAGAAGAGGCCGAAGCTATTATCGACCAAGCGAAGGCCGAAGCTGAAAAAGTCATCCGTGATTTAAGAAAAATGCGTATCGAAAAAGCAGCAGAGATAAAAGAACACGAATTAATTGAAGCAAAGAAACGTCTGGAAGAGGCAGCGCCTAAAATTAAAAAGACAAAAAAACTAATTACAAGTAAAGCTAAGCATATATTTAAGCCCGGGGATGAAGTAAAGGTTTTAAGCTTTGACCAAAAAGGAACCCTGATTGATAAGACATCTGACAAAGAATGGCAAGTACAAATTGGGATTCTGAAAATGAAGGTAAATGAAAAGGATTTGGAGTTTATTAAAAGTCCAAAACCAGTGGAAACAAGACCAATGGCGATTGTAAAGGGAAAAGACTTTCATGTTAGTCTTGAACTAGACCTGCGAGGGGAACGATATGAAAATGCTCTGCTTCGAGTGGAGAAATATATCGATGATGCACTGCTAGCTGCCTATCCTCGTGTTTCCATCATACATGGAAAAGGAACTGGTGCACTTAGACAGGGTGTACAGGAATACTTAAGAAATCATCGTTCAGTCAAAAAAATCCGGTTCGGTGAAGCAGGCGAAGGCGGATCAGGTGTAACGGTTGTTGAATTTAAATAACGGATTGGGAGAGAAGAAATGAACCAATTTTGGGAAAATGATTTTGTACAAACGGCGGGGTATTATAGTGTTGTCATTTTATGTATGATCGTATTCTTAGCTGTTTTCGAATTGGTCACGAAATATCGGAACTGGGATGAAATCAAAAATGGGAATATAGCGGTTGCTATGGCAACAGGGGGAAAGATATTCGGGATTGCCAATATTTTTAGACATTCCATCATGATAAATGATTCACTTTTCACCATGATCAGCTGGGGAGTATTCGGCTTCTTTCTACTGTTAACTGGTTATTTTATCTTCGAATTCCTTACACCGAAATTTAAAATTGATGAAGAAATTGAAAAAAATAATAAAGCTGTTGGATTCATATCCATGGTTATTTCGATTGGTTTGTCCTATATTATTGGGGCAGGCTTATCTTAAGGAGCGGGGATATAAGTGGATAAATTAGCAAAAGTATTATTTGGTCTTTGTGGGTTGTTTGTTGTAATCGGTGCTATTTACTTATTATTTATTGCCTAATCTTTTTTTAATATAGTTTTCAAATCGCCATAATCATATGGCGATTTTTTTGTAACCTGATGTA
>NZ_JBALPC010000291.1:0-7243 GCF_036965225.1 Bacillus sp. JJ1474
TTTGAATGTTTAATACATCGTCATATACTGCTCCCGCTCCCAAGGATGGACTTGCGTGCGGAACATATCCCACTCAATCTCTTTTGCCTCTACAAAGTGTTCAAAAATATGTCCGCTCAACGCTGAAACGATAATCTCATTTGCTTTCAGCTTATCAAGTGCTTCTGCTAATGTAGATGGAAGATCATCAATTCCTTCAGCCATTCTTTCTTCCTTACTCATAACATAAATATTTCTGTCAACTGATGCCGGTGGAGTAAGGCTATTCTTTATCCCATCCAGACCAGCCTTTAATAATACAGCCATAGCAAGATAAGGGTTTGCTGCCGGATCAACACTGCGAACCTCTACACGTGTGCTTATTCCTCTTGATGATGGTATACGCACTAATGGTGAACGGTTCTGTGCTGACCAAGCTACATAGCATGGTGCTTCATACCCTGGCACCAAACGCTTATAGGAGTTTACTGTTGGATTTGTGACAGCTGTAAAGCCTGTCGAATGCTTCAGAATACCAGCAATAAATTGACGTGCATAATCACTTAGCTGCAAATCTCCTTTTTCATCAAAGAAGGCATTTTTCCCTTCTTTAAATAGTGACACATTGCAGTGCATCCCTGAACCTGCGACACCGAAAAGTGGCTTTGGCATAAACGTAGCATGAAGGCCATGTTTACGGGCAATTGTTTTTACTACTAATTTAAAAGTTTGGATTTGGTCACATGCCGTCAAAGCATTTGCGTATTTGAAATCAATTTCATGCTGTCCTGGAGCCACCTCATGGTGAGATGCTTCAATTTCAAATCCCATTTCCTCCAGTTCAAGAACGATATCGCGACGGCAATTTTCACCCAGATCTGTAGGCGCAAGGTCAAAGTAGCCGCCATTATCATTTAGCTCAAGTGATGGATCTCCATTTTGATCAAGCTTGAATAAGAAGAATTCTGGCTCTGGTCCAAGATTGAAATCCGTAAAGCCCATTTCTTCCATTTCTTTTAATATACGCTTCAAATTATTTCTTGGGTCCCCTTGGAATGGTGTTCCATCTGCATTATGAATATCACAGATTAGACGTGCAACCTTTCCCTTTTCAGCAGTCCACGGAAAGACAACCCATGTATCAAGATCAGGAAATAAATACATATCTGATTCCTCAATACGAACAAATCCTTCAATGGAGGAACCATCAAACATCATTTTATTGCCAAGTGCTTTTTCTAGCTGACTGATTGGGATTTCAACGTTTTTAATCGTTCCTAAGATATCAGTAAACTGGAGACGAATAAATTTAACGTTTTCTTCTTCTGAAATTCTTTTTATGTCTTCTTTGGTGAATTTTGGCATAAATAAGTTCCTCCTTAGTAGTTAAACAAAAATCGTTAATGAAAAAAACGATTCATATTTCCTTGATGGGATGACGGTAAATGAAATCTTCCTGCCCTCACAATTTCCTTGCGCAAATGTCTCCTAATTTCATCATTTGAAATCTCTCGTACTGCTTTTTCATCTTTAAATAGATCTGCAGGCTTCTGATCTTTGATAAAAAATAGCTGTTTAATCCCAGCCATATTTACACCTTGGTCAATGAGATCTTTAATTTCTAGAAGCTTATCAATATCATTTAGTGAGAACATTCTTCTATTGCCATCTGTTCTTGCTGGAGAAATCAATTGGTGCTCCTCATAGTACCGAATTTGACGTGCAGATAATTCGGTTAATTGCATGACTGGGCCAATTGGGAAAAGCGGCATGGAACGGCGAATCTTGCTTCCAGTCACTTATTTCTCCTCCCTTTTCTTATTTAAAAATAAATATATACCAATGTTAGGTCTCTTGTCAATTAGATGTTAGGTTTTCTAACATGGAAATTTTTAAAAAAGAAAAGGACAGCTTATATAGTCACTGTCCTTAGTTTGTACACTAATTAAATTTGAATGAAACCCTTTTCGATCAACCCATTTATGGCAGTACAAACGGCAATTTTTACATGGGAATAAGTGAGTCCGCCTTGAACATACGCCACATAAGGCGGTCTAATCGGGCCATCTGCTGACAGCTCAATACTTGCTCCTTGTACAAAAGCTCCAGCTGCCATAATCACCTCATCCTCATATCCAGGCATCGCACTTGGATACGGAGTAACATGGGAATTAATTGGAGCAGCATATTGAATAGCCTGACAAAAAGCAATCATTTTATCACGGTCATCAAATTGGACTGACTGAATTAAGTCCGTTCTTTTTGCATCCCATTTTGGTGAAGAATTCATTCCAAGCCTTTCTAAAAATGCAGAAGTAAAAACCGCTCCCTTTAGTGCTTGGCCGACAATGTGAGGGGCTAGGAAAAAGCCCTGATACATTTCTTGGAGACTGTATAAAGAGGCACCGGCTTCCGCACCGATTCCTGGGGAAGTCATGCGATAGGAGCAGGCCTCTACCCACTTCTCTTTCCCAACAATATAGCCCCCTGTTTTAGCAAGTCCTCCACCAGGGTTTTTAATCAATGAACCAGCCATTAAATCAGCTCCAACATGGCATGGTTCTTTTGTCTCAACAAATTCTCCATAGCAATTATCGACAAAAACAACAACATCTGATTTAATTTCCTTCACGAATTTGATCATTTCTTCAATCTGAGCAATAGTAAAGGAAGGTCTAGTGGCGTACCCTTTTGATCGTTGAATACCGATCATTTTTGTGTGAGGTTTAATTGCCTTTGCTACAGCTTCATAATCAACTGATCCATCTGCCAGTAAATTAACAGCATTATATGTAATTCCGAATTCCTTCAAAGAACCAACGCCATTGCCCCTTAGACCCACTATTTCTTCTAATGTGTCATATGGTTTCCCCGTAATATATAGCAGTTCATCTCCAGGACGAAGTACCCCGAATAAGGCAATGGAGATGGCATGTGTTCCAGAAATAATTTGTGGACGGACGACTGCAGATTCTCCTCCAAATACTTCAGCATAGATCCTTTCTAAAGTATCCCTGCCTATATCATCATAGCCATATCCAGTCGTTGGAATAAAATGAGAATCACTCACCCGATTGTTTTGAAAGCTGTTAAGCACACGAAATTGATTTTCATCAATCCTATTATCAATACCTTTTAATACATTAGCAATTTGCTGCTCAATTTCAGTAACAATCGGCTGCAACTTTTCCCCATTTGATAACTGTTGAAACATGATGTTCTCCTATCTACACTTTATATTTATGTAACTGCCCAGCAATATGGTGGTTTTCTAAATAATAGCCCTTACAAACATAAATTTGCTTTTCTTCATCGAAAAATAATTCCCGTAATATCGTTTCATTTTTGAGCTGGGACAGAAGCTTTCCTTCTGAGGAAGAAACCTCTACATGATAAAAACTCATCATTTCCAGAACTATTTCTTCTATTGTGCTTTTTAACTGATTGCGGTCTTGCTCTTCAAATGCACTGATTAGAATCGACTTTGTGTTTGCAATTGGAACAAAATCCAAGTGTTTAATATCCCGCTTATTATATACAGTCAATTGTGGAATTTTTTCGTTTTCAAGTTCCTTTAATAACTCATTAACCGTTTCTTCATGCTGATAATAATCTGGGCTTCCACTATCAACAACATGCAGGATTAAATCTGCCTCCCTAACCTCTTCAAGGGTCGATCGAAAAGCAGCTATTAGGGTGGTTGGCAAATCTTGAATAAAACCTACTGTATCCGTTAGGAGAGTCATAAAGCCACTTGGCATAATTAACTTTCTAGTCATCGGATCAAGGGTTGCAAATAACTGGTTTTCTTCAAAGGAATCTGCCTCAGTTAGTCTGTTAAACAATGTCGATTTCCCAGCATTCGTATAGCCTACTATCGCGATTTGAAATGCTTTGTTCTTTTTTCTTCTTTCTCTATACCTGTCACGATGCTGAACAATAACAGATAGCTGGTTCCTAATTTCATTGATGCGATTGCGAATATGTCGTCTGTCCGATTCTAATTTCGTTTCACCTGGTCCTCTAGTTCCAATTCCACCTCCAAGTCTTGAAAGCTGGGTTCCCTGGCCTGTCAATCTTGGCAGCAAGTATTGCAGCTGGGCTAATTCGACTTGCAGCTTCCCTTCTTTAGAACGTGCCCTCTGTGCAAATATATCTAAGATTAATTGAGTCCGATCAATTATTTTCGCATCTACAGCTGCTGCAAGATTTCGAACTTGACTTGGTGATAATTCATCATTAAAGATAATTATATCTGCATCTATTTCTTCTTGGAGGGCCGTTAATTCCTCAACCTTGCCCTTTCCAATATATGTAGCCGAGTGAATGCGATCACGTTTTTGCGTTAAGGTTGCAACGACTTTTCCTTTTGCTGTCTCAGTTAAAGAGCCTAATTCTTCTATCGAATAGGCATATTGCTGATCATCTTCTTTTGTCTGACATCCTACAAGAATTACTTTTTCAAAGTTATGCTTTTGCTCCAATCAGCATCCTTCTTTCCCTGGTATACTCTTTTACAAAAATCACTTAATACTATCATAACAAAATCAATAATTTAACTCTAATTTCTGTTCGTTTAACGTTATATTTTCGAAAGATAGCTGACTACATTTTAAAGAATCTCTCTTTGCAAATTGAAAAGGATTCCTGTTAAGTGGAATCCTTCTAATATTAACCCTCATCAAATACTAAGTCATTGCTTCGGATTCTTACCAATTCATGCCTATCATAGCTATTCTGTATTAACAGCCTCATCGCCTGAGCCCTTATCGACTTTTCAATGACGTTTCGAATATACCTGCCATTGGAGAAGCTTACTGGATTTAAATGAGTTTTAATCCATAGTAAATGGTCATGCAGCTTTTTTTCCGCTTCATGGCTTAACGTATATTCTCGATCCCTTAACATTCTGTCTCCAATTTCCATGAGCTGTGTAACGGAGTAATCCGGAAAGTCAATCACTAATGGAAAGCGAGAATGCAATCCAGGATTTAAGGTGAGAAAGTAATCCATTTCCCTTGAATAGCCTGCAAGGATTAGAATAAATTCATGCTGCTTATCCTCCATATGCTTAACAAGAGTATCGATGGCTTCCTTTCCAAAATCCTTCTCTCCGCCTCTTCCAAGTGAATAAGCTTCATCAATAAACAAGATCCCGCCTATAGCCTTTTTTATCAAATCCCTCGTCTTCTGTGCCGTATGGCCAATATATTCACCAACGAGATCCGCACGTTCAGCTTCAATTAAATGCCCTTTTGATAAAACATTCATTTTTTGAAAAAGTTTTCCGATTAATCTGGCAACCGTTGTCTTACCAGTGCCAGGATTTCCTTTAAACATCATATGAAGCGCCTGTTTTCCTGCCTTTAGGCCCGCATCCTCACGTTTTTTATTCACATATATCCATGCATAAATTTCCTTAATCATTCTTTTCATTTCTTCCATTCCTACAAGAGCACCTAATTCTTCTTCTATATCTTTTAGTGCTGTATGCTCCGGTGGAATTACCTTAGGTAAGGGTTGAGTTTCAGGCAGTTCTTTCGTCAATGTTTTACGATTTTGTGAATTAAGGACGATGCTAATCTGTCCATTATTCTTCATTCGAATTGGCTGGTCCAAAAGCTTTCACCTCACGTTCTCAAAAACAGTATACGCTTAGAAGTTTAGATTGTGACAAAAGCCTATTTTCTTTCATAGAATCATAAAATGCCCTCTTACTCTTATTTAAAAAATTCCTTATCTATATGTATTCATTTGTTTCTTACTTCATTAAAGATTTTTGTAAAAGCCTAATTTACACCCTGTCCTGATTGAATACCGCTAAAAATAAAAGGGTTCCGCTTTCAAAGAAGCAGAACCCTTATTCAATGCGGATAAGAATTATTGGTTTTCCATATCGATTTGAACATTGCGCTGAGGCGCGAATGTAGAAATTGCATGTTTATATACAAGCTGTTGCTTTCCTTCAGATTCAAAAAGAACCGTGAAATTATCAAAGCCCTTTATTTGGCCTCTAATTTGGAACCCGTTTAATAAAAACACGGTTACATTTGTATTTTCCTTCCGAAGCTGGTTTAAAAATTGGTCTTGAATATTAATAGATGTTTTCATCTTATATCCTCCTCTTTTATCTCTACTCTATGTATTCGATTTTATTTGCAGCTTTCCTTCAATATGCGTTGAAATTTCCGCAAGTTTTTTTTCAATTATGCCGGTGTTGACAACATCCGACATATCAAACCAATCAACATTCATTTTATTTCGAAACCATGTCAGCTGCCTTTTTGCATATCGGCGGGAATTCTGCTTTAACTGAGAGGTCGCTTCCTCTAATGAAATGCTATGACTAAAATATTCATAGAGTTCCTTATAGCCAATTGCCTGAATCGATTGGCAATCCTTTATATCCTGATTAAATAACCTTTCAACCTCTTCAAGGAGTCCTTCCTTAATCATTAAATCCACTCTAGTATTGATTCGCTGATATAATATCTCCCTATCCATTGTTAGCCCAATTATAGCTGTATTATACATAAGCTCAGGCTTCTGGTTTTCCTGTAATTCGTTTATCGTTTTACCAGTACAATGATAAACTTCCAACGCTCTAATGACTCGGCGGACATTATTAGGATGAATTCTTTCTGCGCTTTCGGGATCAACCTTGCTCAATTCTAGATGCACACTTTCATTTCCTTCGGCCTCTGCCTTTTTTTCAAGCATTTGTCGAAAATCATCATCAGAAGGGGCATCTGAGAAGTGATAATCATAAATAACGGATTGGATATACAAGCCAGTTCCACCAACAATCATCGGCAGTTTCCCTCTTAATGAAATCTCAGAGATTTTTTCTCTGACAAGCTCCTGAAATTCTGCAACAGAAAAAGGCTCCTTTGGATCTTTAATATCAATTAAATGATGAGGAATTCCTTCCATTTCATCCTTTTTAATTTTTGCTGTGCCAATATCCATTCCTTTATAGATCTGCATTGAATCACCGCTAATAATTTCTCCATTGAACCTTTTAGCCAATTCAATACTTAGCTTCGTTTTCCCAACCGCAGTTGGACCAATAAGCACAACAAGCTTTTCTTTTTCCATTAATCTGTTCACACTGCCTTTATTGAACTACCTAAGTTAAAAGCACCTCATTACGTTTTGACGAAAAGGCGCTATCCCCCCTATAGTATCATAAACATGAACTACTTTCAGTGGTTATGAATGTAAATAATGGATTCGTTTTTCACATTTAAACATTATTGACTTG
>NZ_JBALPC010000292.1:0-5017 GCF_036965225.1 Bacillus sp. JJ1474
TACCCTACATCGCCAATATGTGGGTAGGAACACTTCTATTCTGAACTGGACGATAACACTTAATAAAACTTGATGACACTGTGATCCTCGATGACAGCCAATTTTTATATTATATAAATTTTATACTTAAGAGATAAACAAAATACTAACCAGTAATGTAATTAGGTTTTAATCTAATTACGTTTCTAAACTAATTTCATATTAGGCAATTAACTCAAGGTTCTATATGCAGAATTTAGACTTGTCATTATTATCACAAGAGTAAATAGCGGGTTTTTGATGCTAGTATATTTTACTAAACGGTTTTTCATGTGTTAAACTCTTTCCACTTCGTTTCAAGTACTACTCTGATGCTATTAATGACCTTTTGTGTTTGGATGCTCTTTTGCTAAACACTCCGTTACTCTCTAGCTCATCTATAATATAGAAGGCAAAACGAGGATTTCCATTACTACATATACAAATTGTGTTTATAATATTGGTGTTTAATGTTAACAAGCTCCAGTACGACAGGTCATAAGCTTGTATTCTCTTTTTCAAATTCTCCTTAATTTAAATAACGTAAAAACCTGAACGATTAATCTCCCAACTTCAAGGAGCATTTATAACTAATATTTTTTTAAACTTATGTCTCCACTAGCGTTGTGTTAATAAAGTTTCAATATTATAACAAAGGGTTGAACACCAAACTTACTCAAACAGTTTCTATTCCAGGGTCGATCCACCTTAAAAAGCCATGTCTAACAAACTGTTTGTGTCACTACAATTATGGTCCGAGAAGAACTGTTTTCATGCATGGGTTGGGAGTGCAAAATCATGATAATTTCTATTTAAAAGTTCCAAAACTAAACGCGTGTAGTAGCTTGTCAGGATCCTATTCATAACCAATTAATAATCTTGGCATCGTATGACCTTCCTCCCACTTCATTAAAGACTAACGCAATACAAACTAGTCGGAATAGACTGTTTTTTCTGTAAATTCTAGCTTTAATTCACATCGATATATATAATTACTTTTATAAAGTTCAGGATGTGGATGGTTTGAATTTTTTACTCAACAAAAGAGATCCTTATATTTTTATTTTGATGTTGATATTGGTTCCTTTGGCGGGTCAATTATTTTTTTATCCTTTCAATGATTCGTTTCGGATTAGTTTCGGTACACCGACATTTTTCTTTTCTTTATTACTTCTACGAAAAATACCGTCTGTTCTCTCTGGTTTCATAGTAGGAATCATGGTTGTATTATTTCGAATCCTATTAGACCTGATTATTTACGGTAAGGTGTTTACGGACTCTTTTATTGCTCATTATCCCACTTTTTTTTATTATCTAACTTTTGCCTGTCTTTTCTATGCCATAAAAATGAATCGCTTACATCATCGTCCAGTGCTAATGGGGATTTTGGGTATTATCATTGAAATATCATCCAGCATTGCGGAAATCACTTTTCAATACATTGCATTCGACGCTTATTCTTCTCTTTCCGGTATATATAAAATAATCGTGATTGCCATTTTTCGCAGCTATTTTACGATAGGATTTTTCAATCTCCTGAAATTATATAACACCAAACTGACAGTTAAGCAAACACGCCAACAAAATGCTCATCTTCTCATGATTATCTCAAGCTTATATGAAGAAACAATCCACTTAAAGAAAACATTAAAAAACAGTGAAAAAATAACACAGGATTCCTATTTTTTATATCAAAAACTAATTGAGTTTGAAGAGCAAAAGGAGTCACTGCCAATTCAATGTCTTGCCGCCAAAACATTAAAAATTGTCGGAGAGATACACGAAATAAAAAAGGATAACCAGCGAATTTATGCTGGACTTTCCAAATTAATATCGGATGAAAGTTTTAGCGAATACATGACCATATATGAACTACTTGATCTTATTATACGAGCTAATAAAAATTATGCACTTTCCTTAGGAAAAGAGATTGAGTTTAAACAAGTGATTATCGGGGCTCATCCGGATTATCATATTTTTAAAATTCTATCGATCCTTAATAACTTAGTAATGAACTCTATTGAAGCCATAAAACAATTAGGAGTTGTGAAGATTTCTGTTTCCAAACAAAATAATTGGGTTCATTTTCAAATAAGTGATAACGGTCCTGGCATCCCAAATAAACGAAAGAATTTAATTTTTGAACCTGGGTTCACTTCAAAATTTGAAAGCGATGGAAGTTCATCAACAGGGATAGGACTGTCATATGTACAAAGAATCGTTGAGGAACTTGAAGGCAAGATACTTTTGAAAAGTGAACCAGAAGTAGATGGTACGATCTTCACTATAAAATTACCAGTTAATTATTTGGTCAAGGAAGAGTGATGTTATGTTCTTTTACATAGTAGATGATGACATTGTCATTCGATCCATGTTAATGGAAATAATTGAAGACGAAGATCTTGGGGTTATTGCAGGTGAAGCGGAGGACGGTACACTCATAGATGGAAATCTATTAACCTTAAAGAAAACAGATATTTTGCTTATTGATCTTTTAATGCCAAAAAGAGATGGGCTGCAAACAATCCGCAATATTAAACCTGAATTTAAAGGGAAAATTATTATGATTTCACTGGTAGAGTCAAAAGAGTTAGTAAGTAAAGGATACTCCCTTGGTATTGAGTATTACATAACGAAACCTATTAACAAGATTGAAGTTAAATCTGTAATAAAAAAAGTGAGCGAACGGATCCGTTTGGAGAAGTCTATATTAAACATCCATCAATCATTGAGTAATATAATTGCGCTGGATCAAATTTTTGTACATGAGCAAGCGGCTTCATTGGTACCAACCATAATAGATTCTGGTCAGATTCTTTTATCTGATTTAGGAATTATGGGTGAAAGCGGATATCGAGACCTATTAAATATATTAGAGTATTTATTCCAATGCGAACGGACTGAGACATTTACGAATGGTTTCCCGCGACTAAAGGATATATTTATACAATTGGCTCAAAAAAAGCTTGGAAACTCCGTAAGCCAAAGTGAATTAATGAGAGAAATGAAAGCTTCGAAACAACGTGTTAGAAGGACAATTTATCAATCGTTAAATCATCTATCATCACTTGGACTGGATGATTACTCCAATCCAATCTTCGAAAATTATGCTCCTAAACTATTTGAGTTTAAGACTGTAAGGGATAGAATGGCTGAATTAAAAAAAGAGCAAGCACTTTCAAACACTCTAGTTCGCATAAATGCAAAAAAGTTTATCCAAACCCTATATTTTGAAGCAAAACGGCTAATGTCCGAGCATTGATAATGAATACCTCTGTTTGACTTCTTTAATTTTTTTTTACTAAGTCAAGTTTTTGGAAACACCTCCGAGTTTTCGGAGGTGTTTCCTTATACCATTTTCCGTCTAATTGCTTAGCAGTCCTGAGCTTTGATGGAGACACAGAATCAAAATGACCTACCAGTACTTTGGTAAATTGTAGAAATCATTACCGTTAAGCCTGTCTACCGATCCATCAGCCATGCCATTGGCGATACCGTACAGCCCGTTCTTTACTGCTTTAGTTAGCATTCCCTTCTGTTTCTGGCCCCAGTTATGCTGCTGTCCACGAACTTCGAACAGAACTGTTGCAGTACCGTTGAGAGCAAAAGATGATCTGGCCTGACCAGGCAAGTCTCGATCAGATGGGTGGAAATAGCGGCTGGCTCCACCCCAGAATGGGGAAGTTTCGGCATTACCATTTCCAGCGTGATCTTCCATGCCAAGCGCTGCCGCTAGTGCGTATCGTCTGGACTTCTCCTGGTCGAGTTGTGTATATTGTTGATATTTAGAATTGGTTTCAGGACCAAGCGGCGGATAGTCTAATGAAACTGTAACATATTGATCACTACCCTCATTCTTGTTACATGCTCCCATGTGATGTAAATCAACGTACGCCTCAACTTCACCAAATTCTTTTTTCAAATTAACATAAAGGTTACGAAGAACACGGGACTCGTTCGTTAAGAAAAATCCAGGTTGGCTTCCATCTTTAGTCATATCTTCGGCACGAGGTTCATAGTTTAGGTCAGGGTTAAAATCGCGGTTAACATCGAAACCGCCTCTAGATGCAGTGTAGTACCAAGCTTGCTTGGCATCTTTAAGCTGTGGAAAAGTGTTTACGACTTCTTCCCATGGGAAAACGTTTTGACGTTGGTTCAATTCTGCTCCATCTGGATTAAACTTTGGCACAGCAACGATAGTTACGTTGTTCCGAATCGCCTGAATTTCGGGATTATTGCCGGATCCCAGCTCCTTTAACATTTGCAACAAAGCTTCAGTACCAGTTTTCTCATTACCATGAATTTCGCTGGTAACAAGCATGACACGATCGCCGGTTCCAACACGGGCTGCATATATGTCCTTGCCGAGGCGCGATTGCCCAATAACATCCAATTCCACACGTCCAAAACTTGTTTGTTCAATTTGGTGAAGCCTTTTTACCATTTGTTCGTAGTCAACCCAACCATTGACAGATGGATCGGTAAGATTACTACAATCAGCGTTACCATTTTGAGCATTTGAGCCTAGTGGAAATTGGGTAATCAGCAGGACTAGGGCAACGAACAAAAAACTGAGCTTACGAATAGGCATCTTTTATCCTCCTTTAAAATAATTGATTACAATCTTTATTTTAAAGATGGACTACAGAAATATACAGAAAGATACAAATATACTAAATATATATAATTATTCATTAGATTAATTTAAAAGTTGAAAACTTAATATCTTAACGACTTTCCACCCCAAGGGGTTGCCCCCTCTTCTTCAACGAATAACCGGCTGGATACCAACTTTCTTCTTTTCTCTTACTTTGTACTGCCATAAAAAAAACCCTTCGCTTTGCTGAGGGTCCCAACAAAGCAAAAGAGGCTCAAAGTCTATTTGATAGTACCCTAAACAGTCAATGGGTAAAACGGTTCTTTCTAATCAAATTATTCCAAACGTTCAAAAACGTTGATACAATACTTTTGGTGGGACTACCTGGGAATCGAACCCAGC
>NZ_JBALPC010000292.1:5075-5733 GCF_036965225.1 Bacillus sp. JJ1474
CACCAGTACCCCAATCAGCTCCATGTATCAAGGGACTACAACGGTTTTCTCACAATTACACCAACGGTCTAGTCTATAGCTTTCTATATTTGTAAGGTCATTAGCCAGAACTAAAGAAAGAGGATTATTTTTAAAGGATGTAAAGACTTCGAAATCTAAACGGCAAATATCAATTACTTCATATTTAATCAAGAAATTACAATTAAATAGAGAGACAAAAAGAATTATACGGGAGGGTTATAAGTCACCAAGATATGGTGTTCTGTTCATTGGAAGGCACTTTTAAAGATCCAAGAGATCTTTTGAGGGATTTTAACCGTTTACTTGTTGAAGCAGGACTTCCCAAGATTACAATTCATGATTTACGACACCTACATGCGACACAATTAATGATTGATGGAGTAAACCCAAAAGTAGTTCAAGAAAGGCTTGGACATTCTAAAGTTTCAATTACTTTAGATTTGTATTCACATGTTAACGAAGTTCTTCAAGTTGGAGCAGCTAAGCGCTTTGAAAAGAATTTTTTTATACATAATGAAAAACTTTAGTTAACTAAAGGTGCACACTTATAATATAATTTCCGTTGTTGATAAAAAATAAAAAAGAAAAACCCTTGCTACGCAAGGGTTTCTTAATATGGAGAATAGGGGGCTCGAAC
>NZ_JBALPC010000292.1:5753-8064 GCF_036965225.1 Bacillus sp. JJ1474
CTCTCCCAGCTGAGCTAATTCCCCGATTGAATGGTACAAGAAAAATTATATCCGCAATCGGGGTTTTTGGCAAGAGGTAATTTTGTCTACTGCAAACTTTCAATCTCAACACTCCGTACTCCGCTTAGTTGAGAGACACTGTAATAAACATCTGTAATACTCTTCTTTTTATTGACTGTCACGATCAGCTGAACAAGGTGCTTTCCGTCTTCTAGGTCTTTAATACGAACACGTTTGATTGAAATTTTTAATTCTTTAATGGCTGAAAGGATATCGGCAATGTTTTCTTTATCGATCACCTTAAGCCGGAGGGTGACTTCTTTTTCTCTTAATTGCCTAGGTCCCAAAAGAGCCATAAAAAAAGGAATGACTTCAACACTGATGATGAGCAACGCGACTCCTGCCATTGCCTCAAGGTAGAAGCCTGCACCTACCGCAATTCCAATCCCAGCTGCTCCCCATATTAATGCCGCGGTTGTTAAACCGGATATGCTATCGTTTCCCCTTCTTAAAATAACACCCGCACCTAGAAACCCAATGCCAGATACGATTTGGGCCGCCAGACGCAGTGGATCCATTTGAATATTAACGCCTTCCTTTCCGGGAAATATGTAGGCGGATTCAATGGATACGATTGTTAATAGGCAGCTTACAATGGAAATAACGAGACTCGTTTTAAGGCCGACTGGTTTTCTTTTTAATTCTCGCTCAATTCCGATAACCAGCCCAAGAATGGCAGATATTCCTAGTTTCATTAATATTTCTAATTCTAATTCACTCATAATATCCCTACTTCCTAGTTAATTTTTGATGAAAAGGGATAAAAGCTGGTGCGGCTCCATTTCTGAATGTACTCAGTTCTTTTAACATCAATTTTTTGTTAAAAATGATATACCCATTAAATAACTTCCTAAAACTTTCTAATGAATAATATATTAAAATAATAGATAAAGTATTACTTTAGATGTATGATAAGGTGTGCTGAATATTATTGAATTAAGGAGTTGCATCTATGTCAGACATCAAAATAAATCCTTATGTGGCCCTTGCTATCGGCGTATTGTCGGTCTCTACTTCTGCTATTCTTGTAAAAGTTTCATCGGCTCCTTCTGGGGTTATCGCTTTTTACCGCTTACTATTTACGGTTTTATTTATGTTGCCTATTTTTCTAATAAAGTATGTTCCAGAACTTCGTCTTATTACAAGGCGGGATTGGTTATTTTCTATAATCGCTGGTGTATTCCTGGCCTTTCATTTTATTCTTTGGTTTGAATCATTAAATTACACGTCAGTTGCCAGCTCAACAGTATTAGTAACACTTCAGCCATTATTTGCTTTTGTAGGAACATATTTTTTCTTTAAGGAAAAGTTTTCTATGAAAGCAATAATAAGCAGTGTTATTGCTGTATTGGGAAGTGTAGTAATCAGCTGGGGAGATTTTAAAATTAGCGGATCTGCTTTATTTGGCGATATTTTAGCCTTGATTGCTTGTGCATTAATTACAGCAAATCTATTATTTGGTCAAGACGTTAGAAAAAGACTGTCGCTTGTAACCTATACCTTTATTGTATATAGCATTAGTACTATAACATTGTTTTTCTATGTAATCATCAAACAGGAACCATTATTACCATACCCGACAAGTGATTGGGTTTATTTTATCCTACTCGCGCTTTTTCCAACACTAATGGGTCATACGATATTTAACTGGTCTTTAAAATGGCTGAGCACCTCTACTATTTCTATGGCCATTTTATTCGAACCAGTAGGTGCGGCTCTTTTAGCTTATTATCTATTACAAGAATCTGTTAGCTGGTCTCAAATTATTGGAGGCTGCATTATTATTATTGGGGTTTCATTATTTTTATTAGATGAACGAGGACTCAACTTAAAGGAATTAAAGAAAAAAACGTCTCTTAAAAGTACACTGAAAGAAAATGTACGAAATTAAGGAGAAAAAAATGGGGTTTAATAAAGCTTTTACAAATTTTCCGAAATTGGAAACGGAAAGAGTTATATTACGAAAGCTTCAAATGAATGATGCTCCAGCCATGTTTAGTTATTTTTCAAAGGATGAAGTTACTAAGTTTTATGATCTCACTACTTTTACATCTGAAAAACAAGCCGAAGGTTTAATTGAAAGTTTATTGTTCAAATACGAAAATAGAGAACAAATTCGTTGGGCCATTGTTTTGAAAGAAACAGGAAAGTTGATTGGCACATGTGGCTTCCACGAAATCGAGGAGGAACATTGGAAAGCAGAAGTTGGATATGAACTCCATCCTGATTTTTGGCGAAAAGGGATTATGAC
>NZ_JBALPC010000293.1:0-216 GCF_036965225.1 Bacillus sp. JJ1474
TCCAAAATTACCTTTGTAATTAATTAATATTTCTTCCTACTTTTGCAGGACAAATCATATACTCTATATCATCTTCATAATCAAATCCGACTTTAACAATCATAATTCATCTTCCCTTTCTATCTAGTGAATTTTGCAAGACGTAGACTATTATAAATTTCTGACACGCCTATAATAACATATATATTCTATTGTTTTTTTGTTAGGTATTAAAGC
>NZ_JBALPC010000293.1:430-4232 GCF_036965225.1 Bacillus sp. JJ1474
CCAACAGCTATCCAAGATACTAAATCCACTTTTTATTCCCCTTTGTTGTGAATTTCCTTCTAAACCTGCTACGTAGTTCAAATACGTTTCTTCGCAATTTTTATACGTTTCATAGTTCAAAAAGTTTCGAACACTTAATCAACAATATGGCCCGTTCGTATTATAAGGTCAGCCAGATTTTTCTGGTTGAGCATTTTTTATATCGATATATGATTACTGTAGCCGGGGTAGAACGTATGGCCCGTGGGACCATGATCCCGTCCGCAAAACAGTTCACCCCCTACTTGTAGAAACATGTTTGAGGCTGGTTGGGACTAAGATCTCGTATAACAAGCGAAGCTATGACACTACAGGGAGGATTTAGGGGTACCGGTAATTATTTTGGAGGAGGAATTTGAATGACTCCAGTCGTTGGTCTGGATGTAGCAAAAGGTGAAAGTCAGGTTCAAGCATACTTGGAAAGAAAGAAGCTCTACAAGAAAAGTTTCAAAGTAAAACATGATCTTGATGGGTTAGCTAGTTTATTAGATTTTATTAAAGAGTTAGAGGATGTGGCAGGAGAACGGCCTCCGATTATACTAGAATCAACTGGACATTATCATAAACCCATTGTTCAATATTTCGAGGACAGAGGATATTTAATTATTATCGTAAATCCACTCATATCTTATAAAGCAAAGAATTCTAGTTTACGTAAAGTAAAAACAGATATCATAGACGCGAATCACCTCTGTGAGCTGTACTATAAAGAGGATTTAGAGCCTTATAAAAAGCGAGGAATTCAATTATTAAATCTACGTAATCTTACAAGACAGCATGATAATATTACAGAGATAGTTGTGCAAACCAAACTCCAATTTCTGGCTGTTTTAGATCAAGTATTTCCTGAATACAGTAAGGTTTTTGGAAGTTTATACTCAGATGTTTCTTTACTAACTTTACAAGCATTTCCTACTTCAGAAGAGGTTTTGAAAGCTGATAATGAAACATTAGCAACTAAAATAAAAGAATTCTGTAACACTCGTTCACTGCAATGGGCAAACAAACAAGCCGAGAAATTACTAGCTGCCGCAGCACAAAACCCATTTCAGAAGAATTTGTATTCTAGTCTAATTCTAAACCTAGATATGTATATTAAAATGCTTCTTGAATACAAAAAACATCTATCCATGCTGGAAGATGAGATAGATGCTTTAGCGAAAAGTATTGAAGAATATGAGATTATCCGTTCAATCCCCGGGGTAGGTGAAAAAATCGCTGCCACGATTATTTCTGAAATTGGGGAAATCGAAAGGTATAATCACCCTAAGAAACTAGTTGCCTTTGCAGGCATTGATCCTACTGTCTTTGAATCTGGAACCTTCAAAGGTACTCAAAATCGAATTACTAAAAGAGGTTCTAGTAGGCTAAGGCAAACTCTATATATGGCTGTTAAATGTGCCATTCGTGACTGTCGCAAACAAAAAACGACGGATGAAATCATCCCACGCAACAAGCGATTACGTGCTTTTTATGATAAGAAACGCGAAGAAGGAAAGCCATATAAAGTAGCCTTAATTGCATGTGCTAATAAACTCTTACATTGGATTTATGCACTATTAAAAAACAAATCTGTATTCCAAGATTTAGCTTGATCAATACATTTAACCATGTAAACCAAAACTTTCCAAACATAGTATTTGGAAGGTTATTTGGCATTCACAAATTTAGTATAACATGAATTTTTTTAAGTTTTTATTGAAAAATGTTGACAACTATTGGCTGGTTTTGTAGAACAGCTACTTTCCACAATCGCGCCCGATTTTTGAATATTGAATTACCTTACTTGTGGTACGGTTCACAGTAGTTATTTAAGAGGAAAAAAGGAATCTGCGATACTAGCAGATTTCTTGGTAAACAAACTGTATAACAAAAATTAAATAGAAGCAATGGATTTTCTTGATCATTCTTTGATAGTAACCTAAACTCATAGTATGTAAGTCATTGGATACTCCCCTTCGATCTGTAAGTAGGTGAGGATTATTTATCGCTTACATTCTTAAGTAAAAAATAGGATATTGGTCATACCACCCCATATGAACAAAATAGTCATTTTGTCTTTTAATGGTGCCTGACACCATAGCCAATTATATTTTGACACCATACTTTTTAAAAATCTTTATTAGCTTATAAAGGTTTAAGAATATCTTTAACGAATACTTAATAATGTTACTATTGTGATACTTAAATATAGAAAGGTAGTGATACATATGGAAACGCTACAAACATTTATAAAAAATATCAATGACAAAATGCAAGTATTATATAAAGATGGGGCTCAATCAAGCTGGATGGCCCAAACAACTGGAGACCCTGAGTGGGCTGCTAAATTAAATGAAGCTGAAACTCGATACAATCTTTTATTCTCTTCAAAAGATTCATACGAGAAAACAAAACAATTTCTAGCAACGGAAAACTTAACGGAGATCGAAAAACGTCAGCTTCAACTTCTATTAAGCGAAATGGAAGGTAATCAACTCCCTGAAGAAGTGATTGCTGATATATCAAAACGCTCTTCTGAACTAAATTTATTATTTAACACATACACACCTGAAGTGGATGACAAGAAGTATTCTGCCAATGAAATTCGAGATATCTTGGTTAATAGTGATGACCAAGAATTACGCAAAAAAGTATGGTTTGCAAGTAAGGAAGTTGGTAAAGTCGTAGAAAAAGACCTGCTTGAGCTTGTGAAGAAGCGCAATGAAGCTGCGCAACTACTTGGTTATGATAACCATCATCAAATGGGCTTTGCTCTTCAAGAACTTGACCGTGACGAGGTATTCGCTATTTTCAACGAACTTATTGCTCAATCAGATGAAGCCTACCGCTCGATGAAGAAAAAACTAGATGAACGTTTAGCAACTAGATTTGGGATTAATCCAGAGGATATACGCCCATGGCATTATGTCGATCCTTTTTTCCAAGAGGCACCACCATCTGATTCAACCAATCTAGATCCTTTTTACCAAGGGAAGGATATTGTCCAAATCACAACAGATACGTTTAACTCAATGGGAATGGAAATTGATGACCTATATGCAAAAAGTGATTTGTTCCCTAGAGAAAAGAAAAACCCAACAGCCTTTTGCATGGATATTGATCGCGAAGGTGACGTACGTGTCCTTTGTAACTTAATGGAAGATGCGTATTGGATGGAAACGAACCTACATGAGTTTGGCCATGCGGCTTATTTTAAATATGTAGACTCTAACCTTCCTTTCGGATTACGTAAAGAAAGTCATATCTTAACAACTGAATCGATCGCGATGTTATTTGGAAAAATGGGCAAAGATCCTCGTTGGTTAAAGCGCTTCTTACAAGTTGATGAAGCAACAGTAAATGAGCTTGCTCCTGAATTAGAAAAGTACCAACAGTTACAAATGCTTATTGCAGTAAGATGGATTATTACCTTTGTATTTTTTGAAAAAGAACTGTATGAAAATCCCGATCAAGATTTAAACGCTTTATGGTGGAAAACTGTAAATGAAGTTCAGCTAGTCACTCCTCCTGATTCAACTGATAATCCCGATTGGGCTGCAAAAATTCATTTTACACTCGCACCTGTTTACTACCAAAATTATCTACTTGGAGAATTAATGGCAGCACAGCTTCTTTGTCATATTGAAACGGAGATTTCTCCTGAATTTTTCACAAAAGAAACGGGAGAAATGCTTATCAATCAATTCTTTAAACCAGCTGCCCTTTATGACTGGAATGAAAAAATTAGCCGTGTAACGGGTGAAAAATTAAATCCTGCTCA
>NZ_JBALPC010000293.1:4296-4455 GCF_036965225.1 Bacillus sp. JJ1474
GCAAAACTCAGGTAAAAAGTTAATTTGTGAAAAAAAGGATAGCTAGGACTATATGGTCTAAGCTATCCTTTTCCTAATTATTTTGCCTCCATTTATGATGCGGTTCCCCAATATTAATGCTAAATTACTTAATCAACAAACTGGCCCTTTTCATGAAGA
>NZ_JBALPC010000293.1:4544-6231 GCF_036965225.1 Bacillus sp. JJ1474
TTATTGAACTAAAGCCCCCAGTTACTTTAAGTGTAAATCTTCACAATCTGTTTCTTAAATCAAACAAGCAAAAAGGCGATGCCTTTAATCAAGCATCGCACTCGTAACTTGAATATAAATTCACTTTTTTTCCATTACTGCAAAGTAATTATTTTCACTATCTGCAAAATTAAATACTCTACCTGAAGGCATATTTACAATTTCACCGACAGTAACATTTTTGTTTGATAAGTCACTATATAAATTATCGAAATTTTTCGAGAAGAACATTAAAGAAGGTATTCCAAGGTTTAATTCAGGTGACATTTTCGCAATAAATTCCTTATTATGAAGAATAATGCTTGTTTCAGCTTCTTTAGTTGGAGCAATTTCAATATATCTGAACCCTTGACCATTGTCTTCCTCTGAAATTACACTTAACCCTACTTTTTCTGTCCAAAACTCCTTTGCTTCATCTTGGTTATTAACATACAACATGATTTGACCAACTTGACTAATCATTGATTTTTACACTCCCTTATAAAAGTAATTACAAAACTAAATGCTCCTAAATCTTACTAACGCTGAAAACAGCGTTACGGTAACTCTACTTCAGCGATTCCACAAGCTCGTTCAAACGGTCCCAAGTTTCGGTGATGCCCTGCACCATGCCCATGTCCATGACGTTCTTAAGTGCCTCTGCGGACACATATTCAGCACGGTTTATCAGCTTCGTCTTTCCATCCAAATCGATGAATTCCAATGTGATCTCGGTGGACGGCATAGAGTCATTTATATTGCCTTCGGCATCCGAAAAGTAATCGGTGTAGACAATCTTCTCCGGCTCGATAATCTCTTTATAAACCCCTTTGCCCCAGGATTCCATACCAAAAAATTGACCCTGATTCTGATCTACGCACTTCATACAGTAATGCCAAACACCTCCCGGTCGGAAATCGACGGTGCAGACCGGAATCTCCCAGCCCCTCGGTCCCCACCAGCGTTTTAGATGCTCCGACTCTTTAAACATCTTGAATACGAGATCGCGTGGCGCATCGAAAATGCGCTCCAGCACCAGTACCCGATCATTCTCTACTCTCGATACCATTGCGTTGTTTGACATCGTAATTCCTCCTTGAACATGAAAATGATTTTATGATTTTTCCTTGCTCTGCAATTCCTTCAAATAATCATCTAAATTGTCGAATCTTTCTTGCATCACGCGCAGGAAGGATTGTATCCAAGAATCCAGCTCTTGGAAGGGCTCGGCACGGAGTTTGTAGATGCGGCGGTTAGCTTCAGCCTGCACTTCCACAATCCCGTTGTCGCTTAGCACTTTTAGATGTTTCGAAGTTTGGGGCTGCCTCAATCCCAGCTGGTCGGCGATTTCCCCCACTGTCAGGGGACCGTCACGCAAGAGTTCGACGATATTCATACGATTTGGTTCAGACAAAGCGCTCAGCGTCGTCATGTTCACGCCCGGAATTTTCCCTGACATTTTCTCACCTCGTCAATTGATGGTCTCCGGTAAAATCACATCTACATCATCACTAGTCTTATCGTCCTGCTGAATCGATTATACCCAATTAGGAATATTCCCGTCAAGGAATATTTTAAAATTAATGTGATACCGGGGTTAGTGTTTAATTATATAGAATTTTCCTATAAATTTTTTCTTCCACTATCCTGCCCGTTAGTTTAAGTACAA
>NZ_JBALPC010000293.1:6324-7492 GCF_036965225.1 Bacillus sp. JJ1474
AAGAAAGACGCTTTCCTTATTTCAGAAAAGCGCCCGATTACTGAAGATCAATAGTACATGTCTTGTTAAACTAACTCCTCAGTTAATGGAGTTAGTTAAGCATATTTTAATTCGGAAGTTTTTCCTATGGGGTTCTTCCTCCTTTCATAAAAAAATATATTATTCCTTTGTAAAAAATTCTGCATCAATTTTATCGATAACTGAGGTGGCATTATAAAAATATCTCATTTTCATTTTGTCTTCATATGTTAGTTCCGTTTGACTATTATTAATAAAATCTACCCAATCATTTTCTATCTCACTTATATTTTTTTCGTATATATCCTCTATTTTTTTAGCCAAGTCTTCTTTGTTGTAGATTTGCTCAAACTTCTCTAACCCATATGATTCAACTAAATAGGTAACAAAAGAAGCTGAATGAATATAACTTATCCATTGAAGGGTGTAATCCTCTGGATTTATAAAAGCTGGGCGAAATTTGAATCATCTTGATTCAAATCTATCAACTTGTTAATAGAAATTGTTTTATTTGAATCAATTAAATACTTCATAATCTGATGGGAATATGATTTTTGTTTTCCATACTTATCTTCCATATAAGTAGCAAAACCCTCTTGTGTTAAATACCCCATGCTTGAATCAAAGTTGTTACCATAACCAATTAAAGAATGTGTAAGTTCATGGACAAGCGGATATTGATTTTCCCTAATTGCATATAGTTTGAGTTCCGACCTCAATCCCCATGACGCTTGATTCCATTCATTGAGGAATATATTTATTCTCTCGGATGGTACATAATTTGTTTGGATTGACTTCTGAATATCATTATAAGCATTTAGGAGTTCCTGTTTTATGGATTCTACTTTTTCTTCTGGAACCTTTATGGTATTAGAAATTTTAAAAGTAATTTTCCCATCCGCTGTAACAACAATGTTTTTATCAACTGCTTCCTCTTGAACTATTTCTTTAGGAACTACTGTATCCTGAGTGCAAGCAGTTAATAAAAATATAGATATAAGGAAGAAGAATCTAAATCTAAACATTATACCTCCTAAAAAATCAATATTTTCTAACCAGTACGAACTTTAACTCTAAAAAGATTCATTTTTGTACACCAGTGAAAAATACAATTTTCTTTAAGGGCATTGCTCCACAATCTGGCCCTTTT
>NZ_JBALPC010000294.1:0-927 GCF_036965225.1 Bacillus sp. JJ1474
GTATAATAAGCTTTACTTAGGATGAGTTTTTAACAATTTTTGCAACTTACAAAAATTATTTTTATTTAATAACTCTAAGCTTTAATACGAAGGCTTATTATTTAAAACGACATGAATGTAATCTTTGATACATACTATATTTTGGGGGTGGAAAAATGGCGAGAGTAGCTTACCGGACTGCAGATGTTGATTTAATGGCCCGGATGATGAGAGCAGAAGCTGAAGGCGAAGGAAAACAAGGAATGCTCTATGTTGGAAATGTCATTGTTAACCGTGTTGTTGCAGAATGTACTGACTTTAAAGATTTGAGAACAGTTAAACAAGTCATTTTTCATGTACAAGGAGGAAATTACTCGTTTGAAGCTGTCCAAAAAGGCAATGTATTTTATCAAAGGGCAAGAGAATCCGAAAGAAGATTAGCAAGACAGAATTTGGAATCTTGGAGAGATCACCCAGCGAAATATGCTCTTTGGTACTTTAATCCATATGGTCCTTGTCCTCCTACATGGTATGATCAACCCTTTTCTGGTCAATTTAAAGAACATTGTTTTTATGAACCAGCAGCTGGAACATGTGCAAGTGTTTATAGCGGATGATAAGTTTGAAAACCGAAATACGTCTTTTTATCCTTTAAAATTATAAATTTTTTTTAAGGGCAAATTCCTTAAAGTGACTAACATTATTATTATTATTTGAAAAGTACTTTATGTTATACAGGATTTAAAATGGATTTAATTGACTCAAACGGGGAATTAGAGTATTTTTTATATGCTTGTATAAAGTTACTCACAGGGGATAGTGATGAAGAACTATAGGTTAAAAAATGAATTTAAAGGCTACAGAAAAGGATCAAAATTTTACGTTGTGGCTGAATCTGAATTTATCGGGGTAAAAGAATTTGTATTGCGAACCGAGGATTTAACTCGC